>JBAXTR010000034.1:0-13065 GCA_037130095.1 Methanomicrobiales archaeon | reverse complement strand
CTTTTTAACTGTTCTAGTATATATTCTTGAATTGATCAGGATGAGAAAACAGATTACTGAAATGTTCGGACTGAACGTCTACACCGAAAAGAGTATTTTTGTCGGTGAAGTTGAAGACGTCGTAATCGATGTTGATGGGAAAAAAATAGAGTCAGTGGTAGTCGGAAAATTAAACCCGGAACTTGTCGATATCAAAAATTACAAGGGACTCAAGATCCCGTTCCGGATTATAGGGAGCATAGGAGATATTGTCATCATCCGCCATCTCCCGGGTGCTTTCAAATCAGAAGAGATGTAATTATTTTCAATAATCACGACCATTTTCCCCGGGGTAAGATCGTTACCTGTCCAGGGAATCATCCGGACGAAATACTATGAAACAACGGGAACTGTTCAGCAATCTCATCACAGTCCCTCCCATTTTTGTAAGGATCGATGGCAGGGCATTTCACCGCCTCGCTACCCACATGTCATTTGAGAAACCTTTCGATGAAACATTCCACAAGGCTATGGTCAGCGTGTCAGAATCGCTGGTTTCCCACTCAGGACTGAACCCTGATTTTGCGTATACCTTTTCTGACGAGATCAGCCTGTACTTCAGCTCGGTACCCTTCCGCGGCAGGGTGGAAAAGATCGATTCCATCGCATCATCGTATGCTGCCAGTGCCCTTTCACTCCAGATTCATCCCGAAAGTCCGGTTGCATTTGATGCACGGATCGTCCAGGTGACTCCTGAACTGGCAGCAGAATACTTAAAAAACCGGCAGCACGAAGCCTGGCGGAACCATATCAATGCCTACTGCCAGGCGGCACTGATAAACGAAGGTATGACACCGGCGGATGCACAGAGGACACTTCTCGGGATGCCATCAAAAGCGCTCCACGAGATGATGTTTGCAAGGGGAGTAAACCTCGGGGCAACACCCGCTTGGCAGCGTCGTGGTGCCCTCGTTTATAAAATATTAAAAAAAGTTCACGGGTTCAATCCCGTGACCAATGAAACAGCCGAAACCCTCCGGAGTTCTGTAACAATCGACCACGATCTCCCGCTCTTTAACGCACCGGAAGGTCATAAATTCCTGGCATCACTGATTATGGAGCCCTGATATCCCAATCCTGACCAAAAGGCCTTCAATATCCCAGTCTTTTTCCAGTTCCCAGTTCCCTTCCGGCACACCCGATCCATTCCCCGACATCGTAAGGTGTTTTGCCCTTACTTCTTCCTTGATCCCATCTTTCCATTGCGAGCTGACAAGTTCACAGATACGGGGGTCGTTGATTATTACATATGATGAGATGAAATCTTCGACATTAAGGTCAAGCTGACGACGCATCTCCTGGATACGGCGGATAACTTCTCTCGCATTGCCTTCAGCTTCAAGCTCGGGTGTAAGTGCTGTATCGACATATACCGTTGCGTCCTGCATCGGTGCCGAGAAAACAGATCCCGGCAGACCTTCAACAAAGGTAACATGGTCGCTACCGATCTCAAAACGTTCCTCCCCGGAAACGAGAGTAAATTTATTTCCGTCAAGCGTTGTTTCCCGTACCTTGTTACCATCCGCAGTGAGGATCAATTCCTTCACCCTGGGAGCATTCTTTCCAAAACCCGGGCCCAGTGCCTTCATGACAGGTTCCGCTTTCCACGAGACCCTGTCATAGGTCCCTTCAACTACCCGGACACACTTTGCATTCGCCCTGTCACAACAGAGATCATTGAGCTGTTCAATAGCAGCCCTGGTGTCAGGAGAGGTCGTAGCAATAACACATTCCGATACCGGCCAGCGGAGCTTTCTTTTACCGGACTGGCGGGCATTTGCCTGGGCTTCATCAAAAGACTGGACGATACTCATCCGGGCCTCGATCCCGGCATCGACAAGGTCCGGATTACTCGTGAACCACGGGAGCATATGGACACTGACCGGGTCACCCGTGAGCCGGATATTGTCATACATCACTTCGGTGATATGCGGAGTGAACGGCGCAAGGAGGGTCACAAGCTGGCGCATTACGTAGTACATCGTCTCGTAGGCGTACTGTTTTTCTTCTGATTCTTCTTCGAGCCAGAGCCTTGGCCTGACCAGCTGCACATACCACCTTGAGAGGTCATCAAGGATGAACGACATCAGCCCACGGGTGACCTTGTGGAGCTGGCACTCCCCGATCGCCTCATTCATCAGTCCTGCGAGGCTGTTGATGCGGGAAATAATCCAGCGGTCCTCGTCCGGCATCCTGGTGACATGTTCTTTCACAAAGGTGTCATCCCAGCACCCGCCCTTGTTGAAGGGTTCCCAGTGGTCAAGGATCATGTAAGGTAACGGGAACCGGTACACATTCCAGAAGATGTTCATCGTCCGGTTTACGGTCTTCACACCCTCCCAGTTAAATTTCAGGTCGTCCCACGGAGCACTGGAGGAAAGGACATACAACCTCAGGACGTCCACACCCTGTGCAGCAACAACTTCCTCGGGAGTCACCACGTTCCCGAGACTTTTACTCATTTTTCGTCCTTCTGCATCGAGTGCAAAGCCGTGCATGAGGACACTCTTGTAAGGCGAACAGTCAAATGCAATGGTGCTTGCACCAAGTTGCGAATAGAACCAGCCCCTGGTCTGGTCCTGTCCTTCAGCAATGAAATCCGCAGGCCATAACTGGTCAAACGCCTCTTTGCTGCCCGGGTACCGGAGCGTCGCCCATGAAGCAACCGCTGAGTCAAACCAGACGTCAAAGATATCTTCAACGCGGTGCATTATCCCGCCACAACTGCAGGGGACGGTCACCTTGTCCACATACGGGCGGTGCGGGTCAGGTAAGGGAGTCCCGCTTGCATCCTCGAGCTCTTTTATTGTACCAAAAACCCGGATATGCTTACATTTCTTACATTCCCAGATCGGGATCGGGATGCCCCAGTACCGCTGGCGGGAGATACACCAGTCCCGTGCTTCCTTGATCCAGTCGTAGAACCGTGCACTTCCAGCCCATTCGGGGTACCACTTCACAATGGCTACTTCTTCGAGCATCCGCTCTTTCATTGCCGATGCCTTCAGGAACCATTGCGAGGTCGCACGGAAGATGATCGGGGTCTTGCACCGCCAGCAGTGACCGTACCGGTGGGTAACTTTGCCTCTGCCAAGGAGGTAGTCCCCAAGCTCCTTCAGGACGACATCATCTGCGTCCTTTACAAACATGCATTCAAACGCACCGCCCTCTTTCGTAAAGTGCCCGGTAGAATCGACGGGACATACAATGGCAAGGTCCTCCTTCTGGCCGAGCAGGTAATCGTCCCAGCCATGACCGGGAGCAATGTGCACAAACCCTGTGTTTTCGGAGGCTACAAAATCCGCAGTAACTACCCGGTGCACCATATTTTTCTGGAGGGGGACTTGTTCAGCAAGCGGGGAGTCATAGGTCATTCCGACAAGGTCTTTTCCCAGCTTTTCTTCAATAACTGAATAGTCCTGGTACTTTCCTTTCTTAAGAACGGGTTCCACCAGATCAGATGCAATCCATAAAATTTCTTCATTGCCACCTTTTACCGCCCTTACCCGGGCATAGGTGAGATCCGGGCTGACTGCCACGGCAACGTTTGCAGGAAGGGTCCATGGAGTTGTTGTCCATATTACCAATGATTCTCCGGATTTTCCCTGCAGGGGGAATTTTACAAATATTGAGGGGTCTGTCTCTTCCCAGTACTCGACTTCAGCATCCGCAATTGCCGTTGCACACCTGGGGCACCAGTTCACTACGCGGAATCCCCGTTCAAGCATCCCGCGTTCAGCCGCCCTCTGGATGGTCCACCATGCAGCTTCGATATATTCGGGCTGGATGGTCTGGTACGGGTTGTCAAAGTCAAGCCATACACCTAATTTTTTAAACTGGCCACTCATCACGTCCATGTTTTTCTCGGCAAAATCGCGACAGTGGTCAATAAATTTTTCAATCCCGAAGGTCTCGATATCTTTCTTGGAAGAGAACCCGAGTTGCTGTTCAACCTTGACCTCAATCGGGAGCCCGTGCATATCATAACCTGCCCTGGCGATCACGTGTCTCCCGCACATCCGGTGATAACGGAGCAGGCTGTCTTTTAAGATCTTATTCCACGCAGTGCCGAGATGGATATGGCCGGTAGTATAAGGCGGACCATCAACAAAGAAAAACGGCGGGTCTCCTGCATGGAGCGACTGCACTTTTGAAAAGGTATGTTCATCATCCCAGAGCTGCTGGACGGACTCCTCGATCTCGTGGGCATTATAACTGCTGGTTACTTCCTTCAACCTTCATCCCTCAATTGTCTCCTCCTGGTGGCGGTGAAGCGAGGAGAATATTCATTACTATTCACCCTTCAGCACAAAGTAGTTTTTCAACGTTGGCATGTATCCCTCAAAAAAAATCGATGTGGAGAACCCGGAATTTACTGGTAAAGACACAGGGATCACGATGGTTATGAACATATCGAGAGCATAAATCACCATCGTGTGAAGAGTGCATAACACCAGTGACACCGACAACACCTGGTAAGCGATATCTGAAATACAGACTAATGCCAGGATCAAACCCGCGGTTTCTTTAGGAATGATTTCGGATGCTCATATAGGAATCGTGTGACCCCACAGTATTGCTGGTGTAAACAACAGGCGATTACTTAATTACACGATAACCGGGACTGGTCAACCATGAAAACGTATCCTGTTCTTATTGGAGGAAAAACAAGGGAGACGGAAGAAACAGCTGATGTTTTGTTCCCCTATACCGGAGAAGTGTATGCCCGTGTATGCCAGGCTGGT
This sequence comes from Methanomicrobiales archaeon, assembly GCA_037130095.1. Classification (GTDB taxonomy): domain Archaea; phylum Halobacteriota; class Methanomicrobia; order Methanomicrobiales; family Methanospirillaceae; genus CAIKOD01. Next base: position 8,281 of record JBAXTR010000034.1, on the reverse strand, counting down.
GCGTCTGACCTGGAAGATGCAGTCGCTGCATCTGTTACGGGGTTTGAAAAGATGAAACGGCTTTCTTCATCCGAACGTTCACAAATTCTTGACCGGCTGGCAGGCGAAATCAGGCGACGTGCGGATGAGCTGGTCCATACCATGGTGATGGAAGGAGGAAAAACAAAGAAATTTGCTACTGCCGAAGTTGCCCGCGCTGAAATAACGGTCCGGACATCTGCAGAGGAGTCAAGGCGGATATACGGTGAAATTCTCCCGCTTGACTGGAGCGATGATACGAAACACCGCACCGGATACCTCATGAGATTCCCTGTAGGACCGGTACTGGGGATAGTACCGTTCAATTTTCCTCTTAATCTTGCCTGCCACAAACTCGCACCAGCCCTCGCAGCAGGTAACTCGATCATCCTGAAACCGGCTTCTGCCACCCCCATTTCGAGCCTTCTCCTGGGCGAGATGGCACTCGCTGCAGGTGCGCCGCCCGAAGCCATTACAGTAGTACCCTGCCCGGGAGAGCGGGCTGAAATTATGGTACGTGACCCGAGAGTCGCATTTCTTTCATTCACCGGTAGTTGTGCCGTAGGCTGGCACTTAAAAGAGATCGCGGGTCGCAAACGGGTCGGGCTCGAACTAGGGGGGAATGCTGCAGCTATCGTTCACGAGGATGCAAATATTGACTTTGCCGCTTCGAGGATCGCCACTGGCGGTTTTTTAAATGCGGGCCAGGTCTGTATTTCCGTCCAGCGGGTCCTGATCCATCGCCCCGTGTATGAAAAGACCGTAGAGAAGATCATCGCATCAGCCAGGTCATTAAAAGTTGGTGACCCGATAGACCCTGACACCGATGTCGGGCCGATGATCGACCCGCAAAAGGCAGCAGATGCCCACCGAAAAGTGCAGGAGGCGGTTAGCCAGGGCGCAGGGATACTTCTCGGGGGGACATATGAAGGGAGGCTTTTTTCACCAACAATACTGGAACATACAACCCCTGACATGCGTGTAAACAGGGAAGAGGTATTCGCACCGGTGATTTCCGTTACCCCCTATGATAACTTCAATGATGCAGTACGGATGGCAAATGAAAGCGATTTCGGTCTCCAGGTTGGAATATTCACGCAGAACATTAACCGGGCGATGAAGGCGTTCGAAGATATGAATGTCGGGGGCGTGATCATCAATGATATTCCATCATTCCGCGTGGACCATATGCCGTACGGCGGGGTCAGGGGGTCAGGTACCGGGCGTGAAGGTCCGCGATATGCAATTGAGGAGATGACTGAACTACGGTTACTGGTCATCAACAGGGATGGTGGCATCGGGTAAGATGATACAGGTCGCCATTATCGGTGCAGGAGACTGCACCACTGAGGAATACCAGGCTGCAGAAAGGATTGGTGAGCTCCTCGCCAGCTACCATGTTATCCTCTGCAGCGGGGGACTTGGAGGGGTCATGGAAGCCGCGGCAAAAGGGGCACACACCCAGGGAGGTATAACCGTGGGGATCATTCCCGGGATATCCGGTGAAAACCCCTATTCGGGTATTGTCATCAGGACGGGTATGGGCCATGCCAGAAATATTGTCCTGGTCCAGTCTGCGGATGCAGTAATTGCCATCGGCGGTTCTTACGGGACCCTTTCTGAAATTGCTGCTGCATTAAAAATGGGAAAGCCGGTATTCGGGTTCCACACATGGGAAATCCCGGGAGTTGTTGCCTGTGAAACTCCTGATGAAACAGTTATCAGGGCAATTGCCGCCTGTGACCTGTCTCCGACGTATCATACCCCCCAAGACGGTCAAGAATCCCGATGAATTCCGGGGATGAAACGGTCTCAAGGAAGGCTGCTACGCGAGGGTCTGAAAGGTTTTCCTTGCGTGTAACGATCTCGTACCGCTCATTACCAACAGGCACGAATTTTAACCCGAGTGTTTTTGCTGCGCTATACACACAAATTCCTGCATCCGCCTCCCCTGTTTTTACTGCAAGGCCTACGGCAATATGCGTGGTAACTTCACGGTTATATCCCGGGATTGAAGCCGGGTCAATGCCGCGCTTTTTCAGTTCATAATCAAGCAGGATACGGGTACCAGACCCTTTTTGGCGGTTAATAAATTGCCTGCCTTTCAGGTCATCAATACTAATTCCATCCCTTGATACGATACCCTGTTCCCTGCCGGCGACAGTCAGGACAACAAGGTCTTCCCCCGGGAGATACTGCTCAAGGTAGCACGTATTGTAATCACCGGTGTCGCAGAGAAGGTGCATTGGGGCTATGTGGCAGTCTCCTTTCTTGAGTGCTATCAGCCCGCCCATGCTGCCTGCATGCGTAGAGTGGACTTCTATTCCCCGTTTCTGCAGCAAATCTGCAAGAAAATCAATAGATGGGTCGTGGCTGCCGGTAACAAGGAGAGCAGAATCGGCCTGCGCCCGTGTTACCATCAGGATTACCGGTGCTTCAGACCCGGCCTCGTATCCTTCGAGGTTACGCGGGATACGGAGGTAAGCATTCGCCCGTACCGCACTCATCTGCACGCCTGCCCCCCGGGACTGTGGTGTGGCTACGTATTCTCCACCGATTTTACCAACCGATAACAGCACAAACTCGTCCGTGCCCACCTCAGAATGAAGGCTTGTCGTCAATCTGGCATTCAGGGTCTCTTTTTCAGGTGCCAGAATACCGTAATTTGCGAGCAATGGAATAATAATCTCACGGAGGACCGTGAGGGCCGAGAGAGGGTAACCAGGCATACCAATGACCGGTGTGCCTTCAACTTTTCCGATGATGACCGGTTTGCCAGGTTTTATTGCCACACCGTGGGCCAGGAGAACACCCATCTCACGGATGATTTCTGCGGTAAAATCACGTGTACCGGCAGAGGAACCCGCGGAGATAATAACGAGGTCATTTTCTTCAACACCGCGTTCTATCATCTGGCGTATCATGTCTGGTTCGTCGGGTGTTATCGGATAGCGGGTGCAGTTAACCCCAAGGGTTTCAAGCCAGGCCCCAGCCATCACCGTGTTGCTCTCTATGACCTGCCCCGGTGCAGGGTGGGCACCATGGAAGACCAGCTCGGATCCTGTGGGTATGAGTCCCACCCGAAGGGATACCACATCAATATCTGTTATCCCGTATGCTGCAAGTGCCCCGATCTCATGTGGCCTGACCCGGTGCATCGCAGGGAGGGCCATTTCGGACTCGGCGATGTCCTCGCCGGCAGGCCGGACATGCTGCCATGGTGCCGCTGCTTTTCGGATAATAAACCGGTCAGCATCGAGGGTTACGTCTTCGATCATGATCACGGCATCGTACGGGGCAGGGACAACATTCCCGGTATTTACCCGTTTTACATCACCAAGGAGAACAGGGTGCTGTTCACTTGCCTGGTGGGTATCAATACTCCGGACTGCAATCCCGTCCATCGCTGACAGGTGTACTTCCGGGACAGAGTACTTCGCAAATATTGGTCTTGCTGTTGTCCGTCCCACAGATTCCTCAAGTGGAACACTGGTATTTGTTATCATGTGGGGAAATGAGGCCCGTATGAGGGTACGGGCTTCCTCAAGTGTAATAAGTTTCAGGTAGCGTGTTACCATTGAATTACCTCCACCAGGTCTCCTTTCTCGATCCCCTCGCACCCAGCGGGGACCCTGACCAGCCCATTACTCCTGACAAGCGTGTTAAGAAGGCCTGATTTGCCAAATAAAGGGTTGACACCCTGTTCCGTCACAAGGACCCTGACATATTCGTCACGTCCTTTCATAGACGGTATATTTTCAAGTGCGACTGATTTCACAACGGCTGGACCTTCTGACCGGTCCCCGGTCATGGTATCCAGGAGGTGTCGTACCACAACCCTTAGGACGACAAAGGCTGATGCGGGGTGTCCCGGGAGGCCGATTACCGGGACACCTCCTGCCAGCCCGATAATAGTTGGTTTTCCGGGTGCGATAGCAATACCATGAACGATAACTTCCCCTCGTTCCTGTATCACCGATGCGGTCATATCCCTCTCATCTTTCGAACTTCCCCCGGATATGAGGACCGCGTCACACTCTGCGATGGCGGAATCAACCGCTGCCTGGAAAACACCCCGTTCATCAGGGACAATCCCGTATAGAACAGGATCGCAACCGTATTCCTCCACGAATGAACTGCAGAGATAGCTGTTGATATCCCGGACCCTGCTCCCTGATGGGACTTCGGTCACCGGGACGAGTTCATTTCCCGTTGATATAATGCCAATCTTTGGTAGCTTGTACACTGGTACCATGCTGCACCCGACGGCTGCAAGGACACCCATCTCGCGGGGGCCGAGCCGGCACCCGGATTTCACGACTAATTCACCAGAATGGAAGTCCTCTCCACAATGGACGATATTCTCACCATTTGCAAGGGGCCGCTTAATGAGTACTATATCGCCAATCAGTTCGCAGTATTCGATCATAGCGACCGCATCGGACCCTTTCGGGACTTCACCCCCGGTTGGGACATAGACACACGAGCCGGTCAGACCTGGATGTCTTTCAGATGTCTCACCCATGTTTATCCTCCCGGTAAGCCGGAGCATAGCAGGTATGGACTCTCCTGCCCCGGTAGTGTCGGCGGACTTTACTGCATATCCATCGACAACTGACCGGTCAAACCCGGGGATGTCAATATCTGCTCGGATATCATCAGAAAGTACCCTTCGTGACGCGGTCTCAAGGGGAACCGATTCAACCACCGGCAATGGTGCTATTAATTTAATCCTGGAGATAGCCTCTTCTACAAGGACGGTTTCTAGAAAGACACTCATTTGAAGCAGCCCAACTGGCAACTCCTGATCTTGACACCGTGCGTGTTGCAGTATTCAGCGATCTCACTTTTTTTTAAGTTGTATTTTTCTGCAATAGTAAAAGCCTGCGGGCATTTGATCTCACTGCCTATACCTTCTTTTTCAAATGCTGAACGTATCTTCTCTTCTTCCATAACGAACAATGGTATATGTACAATTACATAGGGTTTACTGTTATTGTTAACCGGGTCTGCGACAGACCAGCAACGTGAAGGAGGGAAGACAAGACCTTGAACATTACACTGGTCAGCTCGCGGAGCGACCCTGCAGGGAAGAATATCCACCGGCACATCCATGAACTGCTTGAATGCGGATTTCCAGGAAAATTTCCGGGAATCATACCGCAACAGCATGTCTACTCACATGTAGAGGTAGAAGGCCGCCTGATTTTTGAAGATGGGATCGACCAGGATACCGATACAGACCTGGTAATTTTTCTGTCACGCCATGCCTCTGTTCATCCAGTCCCCGTACTTACGGTACACGTGACAGGGAACATGAGGAGTGCGGAACTTGGTGGAAAACCAAAATCACTTGCACCGGCAGCCCCGGCATGGATGCAGGCTGTACTCCGGAATTTAAAAGAACGTGCCCCCCCGGGTTATGGTACTTGCTATGAAGTCACCCATCATGGTCCAACAGAGATAATTCACCCGTCTTTTTTCGTCGAAATAGGGAGCACAGAAAAAGAATGGCTTGATAAGAAGGCAGGATTAGCTGTTGCGGAAAGTGTCCTCCTTGCAGAACCAGGTCCATTAATCCCCCTGATTGGGTTTGGCGGGACACATTATGCAAGGAGACAGACTGAAATTGCCCTGTCTACGCAGGGGGCATTTGGACACATCGCCCACACACGGGAAATCCATGGAATAACGAAAGAAATGGTCTGCCTGATGGCAGTAAAAAGCGGGGCTGTGGCAGCATATATCGACAGGAAAGCCCTGGACGGGCAAAACCTTTCCCGGATAGAAGGTCTGATCGGCGAACTTGGTATTATCAGGCTTGCCGAGCACGACCTCACCGATATCGGAGCACTCGCCTGGGAAGATTATCTCCGGATACGGTCACTTGCATTATCCGTGGACCCTGAAGCAATGGTCCATATTCATGCATTACAGTCGTTGGCTGACCCGGTCACCATCAGGATTGACCCTGCACTCCTGTCGGCGGCACTCACTTCCGGGGGACAGGAGTTCCTCCAAGCACTACATAAAGTTCCGGTAACCCACCTCTCTACGAAAAATTCACCGGTACTCCCTGTATTCATCACGGGACAGGGCCAGAAGGAAACAAAACTACATGATTTAATAACCTTATGCGTATCAATGATCATTATTAACGAAGCGACTGAAATTGAGGGCGATCACCTGATAATCCTTAAAAAGAAATTGGACCCCGGGAAAGCTCGCGAACTCGGTGTTCCAACTGGTCCTTTGTTTGGCCTGCTTATGAAGGGGGAGGCAGTGAGTGTCGGGAACAGGGTAATTACCCCCGATATGGTCCAGGTATCAGGCAGGAAAGATATCCACATCCCGGGGTTGGAGAGGTATACATGAGGTCTATCGTAGAAGAGGCACTGACTAAAGTGAGGGATGACACACTTGATGTCTCAAAGAACGATTCAGAACTTGACCAGATTCTGGAGGGGTTACGTACAGAGATAGCGGTTATTGGTTGTGGCGGGGGCGGTTCAAACACTATCAGCCGTATGATGGATGAGGGGATCCACGGTGCCCGGCTGTATGCAATCAACACCGATGCCCAGCATCTTTCGAGGACGAAAGCTGATCACCGGATCCTGATTGGACGACAAAGGACACGAGGGCTCGGGGCGGGCTCAATTCCACAGATTGGCGAGGAAGCTGCGCTAGAGAATGAGCAGGAGATTAAAAGTGCCGTCGCCGGATGCGACATGGTCTTTCTCACGGTGGGCCTTGGTGGGGGTACCGGGACAGGGTGCGCACCAATCGTTGCCAAAGCTGCCCGCGAGGAAGGGGCCCTTACCATCGCTATTGTAACACTCCCCTTTACCGCAGAAGGTGCAATCAGGATGGAGAATGCCGAAGCGGGACTTGAACGGCTCCGTGATGTGGCGGACACCGTTATTGTCGTCCCCAATGACAGGCTGCTTGAAGTAGTCCCGAAACTCCCGCTTTATGCTGCATTCAAGGTCGCCGATGAAGTCCTGATGAGAGCAGTAAAAGGGATTACCGAACTGATCACGATGCCGGGGCTCGTCAACCTTGATTTTGCCGATGTGCGCACCGTCATGGAGCGCGGGGGCGTTGCCATGATAGGCATGGGCGAAAGTGACAGCGAAGATAAGGCTGCAGATTCGGTTAAAAAGGCAATAAGGTCACCATTGCTTGACGTTGATATCTCCGGTGCAAATGCCGCACTTGTCAATGTTATCGGCGGTCCCGACATGACCATGGCCGAAGCAGAAGGTGTCGTGCAGGAAGTTTATAACCGTATTGACCCGAATGCACGGATTATCTGGGGCGCACAGGTCGATCCGGACATGCAGAACAAGATGCGCACCCTCCTGGTGGTAACTGGTGTACGGTCGCCACAAATATATGGGAGGAATGAGAAAAATAACCCGAAAGTTCAGAAGCAATTTGAGATAGACTTCCTGAAGTGATCAACTATGGAATTACCAAAACCCGATATGAAGATTGATTTCCACGAGGAACTGCTGCGTAAGTACCTCCGTGTCCTGAAACTTGCCCGGACTCCAACCCGCGAGGAGTTTCAGAAAATTGCGCTGGTCGCTGCAGCAGGTATTGCCCTCATAGGCCTCATCGGATTCATCATTTACGAACTATTCATCTTAGTCCCCAGCTGATGTCTATGCCTGAACAGATCAACCGTATTTTTGCCATTAAGACTACCTCGAAGCAGGAAAGGACGGTTGCTGACAATATTAAGAAAGTAATCGATAACGGCGACTCGGATGTGAAGGTGCTATCAATCCTCGTACCTGACGAACTCAAGGGCTATGTCCTCATAGAGACCCCTGAACAGATGAACAGGGTTGAACAACTGGTAGAAAAAGTCCCACATGCGCGCGTCGTTGTTCATGGTGAAACAACGCTCGCGGAAGTTGCACACTTCCTGATACCAAAACCAGTCGTCAGTGGCATATCCGAAGGGACAATCGTCGAGCTGATTGCCGGACCATTCAAAGGTGAAAAAGCAGTCGTAAAGCGGATTGACACAGGTAAAGAGGAAATTACCGTCGAGCTTTACGAGAGTGTGCTGCCGATTCCGATCACGGTCCGCGGGGATAATGTCCGCGTGGTTGACAAAGGCGAAGACCGCTGAATAACCTCACTATTTTTTCGCTCTTCCCACACGTTTAAGTCTGTGAAGGGCAATCTTACTTAACCCAGGTTCGTACCCTTACGGGACGGCATGGTGATACTACTATGGCAGAAGTGG
>JBAXTR010000339.1:0-2216 GCA_037130095.1 Methanomicrobiales archaeon | reverse complement strand
ATTGTACTGTTCTCTGCAAGGTACGTAACCCTGCTGTACGAGAGTGCCGGTGAAGAAACCTCCCCCCCTGCATAATTTTTTTGTATCAATTTTGGTTAGAATAATTCCACGAATTATTACCCGTGAAAATAATATCGGGGGCGTCAATTCCTTTTAAATTAAACAAAAATTGGCTCTGAAATGCCCTTTCAAAATCTCAACGTTTAGGGGTTCTTTCAAGCATTTTCATGGGAAATGCTTTAGCAGGTTCTTACCGTTTCAGGCGATTCCTTAATTATCCAACGCTCCCGGGGCTGCGCCCCGCCGCTGTGGCGACCCCGGTTGGGATAGAGACTAATCCCGACAATCTTGATTTAATGGGATTTCGGTTTACCTGCCCAAAAAATATCTTGATGGGGGTGGGGCAGGGAGGGGGTTAAACCCCCTCCTGTCTAAACAGTTCTGTTTCTTTTTGTTTTATTTACAGGATTTCTGCAGAGCATAAAAATTATTATCCTTTGTAGTATTGTGAACCAGGTAACCCTTTTTTTCATGATGGATAATAACAATTTCAACTATTGTAACCATGTCTGGTACGTAGTCAACTTCTCAAGGTAGATTGTGAATAATGAATGTAACAGGGAAAAATCCGGGATAATCCGAGATTTTAAATATCCATTGCTTCCAATCTCTATTGTGGTGGAACATCCATGACAGATTGCTTTATTTGTTGAGAAACTGCGTTTTTTTGATACTACCTTACGGGACGGGGAACAAACTCCTGGTGTCTCGCTCGAACCGCACGAAAAACTACAGATCGCTGAAAAACTTTCTTCTATCGGTGTTAACGTAATCGAAGCCGGTTCAGCTGCTGCATCGATCGGGGAATGTGAGGCCATCCGCCTCATATCAGATGCCGGGCTCCGTGCTGAATGCTGCACGTATGTCAGGGCTATGAAGGGGGATATTGACCTTGCCGCCGATTACGGTGCTGATTCGGTACATCTTGTAATCCCGGTAAGTGACCTTCATATCCAGAAGAAGCTCCGGAAGACCCGTGCTGATGTGCTGAAGATGGCGTATGATGCTGTTGAATATGCAAAGGAACGGGGCCTGATTGTGGAATTATCCGGAGAGGACGCATCCCGTGCCGATCCTGAATTTCTTCTTGAGGTCTACAAGGGTGGAGTGGAACGTGGTGCTGATCGCCTCTGCTTCTGTGATACTGTGGGTCTCCTGACCCCGGAGAAAACGGCAACCCTGATCCCCCCGCTTTGTATTGCCCCGCTATCAATCCACTGTCATAATGACCTGGGATTCGCGCTTGCAAATACATTTGCTGCATTAAAGGCCGGTGCAGGCTGCGCTCATGTGACCGTAAACGGGCTTGGTGAGAGGGCGGGTAACACGCCATTCGAGGAGCTGGTGATGGCGCTGGAAATTCTATACAATTACCGGACTTCGATTGAAACAGAGGAGATCTATCATCTTTCCAGCCTTGTCTCAAGACTTACCGGTGTGGCGCTCCCGGTAAATAAGGCCATTGTTGGTGAGATGGCATTCACCCATGAAAGTGGGATCCACGCACACGGGGTACTCCGTGAGCCTTCGACCTACGAATCTGTTAAACCTGAACAGATCGGCCGGAAGCGTCGTATCGTTCTTGGAAAACATTCAGGTTCCGCATCAGTCGACGCTGCACTGAGCGAGATGAATTACAAGCCCGAAGAAAAGCAACTGAAAGAGATCGTGAAACGGATCAAGGCCCTTGGTGACGAGGGGAAAAGAATTACCGATACAGACCTGATGACCATTGCAGATGCCGTGATGGCGATCGAATGCCGGCCTGTCCTCAGGATGAAACAATTTACAGTTGTTTCCGGGAGTAATGTGATCCCGACTGCATCAGTCACCCTCATTGTACATAACGAGGAGATTACCAGCGCTGCGACCGGCACCGGTCCGGTTGATGCAGCCATGGAGGCACTCCGGAAATCTGTCGCTGATGTTGCAGATATCAGGCTTGAGGAGTACCATGTGGATGCAATCAGCGGAGGAACAGACGCGCTAGTCGATGTAACGGTAAGATTAAGTAAAGACGGAAAGATAATTACGTCTAGAGGCGCCCGCACCGATATTATCATGGCAAGCGTGGAAGCGGTTATCGCCGGAATGAACAGATTATTGAGGGAAGAGAATGAAAACCGGAGCAAAACTCCTGATTGAAGGACTGCAGC
>JBAXTR010000338.1:0-2226 GCA_037130095.1 Methanomicrobiales archaeon | reverse complement strand
ACGCTTGACATTTGCAGTCTGGACAAAATCTGACATTTCTTTTCTCTCCTGCCCCCTTTCAAGGGACGTGGAGAGCGTGGATGTTTTGTTGTAAAAATAGAGGGGGATGGGTCGCCGCTAAGGAGAAAAACATCCCCTTATTTTTCCAGCACGCCTCGTTCGATGAGCAGGTTCGTATAATCCTCACCTGATAACGGGCATTGAATAAGATCCTCCAGTTCCTTTCCTGACAGGTGAAGCTGAGTACGCATCTTTGCAAGTAGGTCCGTGTTGTATTCTTTGACACCATGACTCAGGAAAGTATGAACCCCGGATATCTTCCCATCGATACAAAGAAAAAACATCTTGTGATGGGATGAGCGCTCAACAAACCCTTTTTTGAGAAGGGCGGCTGCGATATCCCGGGTCTTGCAGGACTTCAAGAACCGGCCCCGACAGCAAGAAGAGATTCGAGATGGGAACGAAGCCGGATTGCATCCCTTGTAAGGTTTGCCGGGTTCTCCGCTACATAGACTTCCCAGAGCGTAGAGAGTTCATCTGAAATCCCCGTAATGCCTTCCTCAAGTGTTGGCGCTGAAACCAAAAGCCCAAACTCCTCGTTTGACAGGGTGAGCCGGTCGGCATCGTGCTCAACCGTAATCCGGAGCTCGCGAGCGAGCCAGACGAGACGACCATTAATTTTCAGCCGGTCGAGAATAATAGTCTGGTTTGCCATTTTCAGCATAGGTATCATAGAATATCACCGGTAAGATAATAGGGTTTTCTGATATGGTACTGCGACACGCTGTAGATCAGACATTCCTCTCTATTCATTTCTGCGTCGCATAACGTGATAGCAGGAAAATCCATATCCCCATCATTTTTCCCCCTGCATAAGTTCGAGGTTCTTCTGCGACTGACGAAAACCCGGGACAATTTTAATCGCTTCCTCAAAGGATGCCAATGCCTCGTCATATCGGCCGAGTTCATGAAGGGCAACACCACGGTTGTTCCATGGCTCAGGAATATTGGGATTTCTCTGGATTCCAAAATCAAATGATTCAACCGCTTCATTATACAGGCCTTGTTCGAGAAATATAGTCCCGATATCGAACCATGCCTTGTAAAAATCAGGATCAATAGTCAGGACTTTTGCGAAGGATTGTAAGGCTTCCCCACCTCTGCCCAGATAGTAAAGCGTAGCTCCGTGACCATACCATCCTTCCGGGTCTTTGGGATTAATCTCAAGCGCCTGGTTAAAGGATTGAAAGGCTTCGTCATACCGTCCAAGCATATTGAGTGCGATTCCACGGTTTCTCCATGGACCTGAACAGGAGGGTTCGATCCCGATTGCATTTTCATAGGACGCGACGGACTCATCAAGCCGACCGAGTTCGGCAAGAGCTTCGCCACGACACATCCATGCGTCATAATCATCATTGTTGATCGTGAGTGCCAGGTCATAGGATTTGACGGCCTCTTCATACTGCCCATCTTCATGACTGGCAATTCCCTCGATGAAATAATCTACTTCGCTCCGGGCGGTCTGGGTAATTGGATTCATGATCTGTTTACCTCTGAAATTTTATTTGCTTCATGCAATGGTCCGGTTCTTATTCAAGTCTGGAATGATAGTATCCGGGACCACAGGCCCATGATTATTCAGGTCCTGTTCTTTCAACATTCCCACCAGCAGGATGAATGTCGCGGCCTCGAACGGGTCATCAAACAACCCGAACTCAGTCCCATCGTATTTTTCGAGCATCCCGACAACTTTCTGCCCGGATTTCATATCGTGAACCTTTAATGGGCGTGTCCCTTTTTTCCACCGCTCAATAATAATTTTCATATCGGTAACGGTAACCATGAGAAGAGATCGGGTAGCCGGGTATATGGGAGCTGACCGGGCGTGGTGTGAAAGTAAGAAAAGAAGGGAGGGAAATGTAGCCCCGGAAAAGATTATCTGTACATCCCTTTCGGCACCGTTATCTCGAACCGTGCACCCTTGCCCGGTTCACCGGTCTCTTTGATCGTTATGCTGGTGATATCAAGGATCTCGCGGGCAAGGGCTAAACCCATACCTGTGTTCTTCCCGTATCCCCGCTCGAATATCTTCTCCTTCTCATCTGCACGGATACCCTCGCCATCATCTTCACAGACAATGATATGGTCATCACCGGATTCCTCAACGTAGAACCTGATCTTCGTGATCTTTCCCCCGTATTGCACTGCATTGTCCATCAGGTT
>JBAXTR010000337.1:0-2257 GCA_037130095.1 Methanomicrobiales archaeon | reverse complement strand
AAATACCTATAAAATACGGGACGTAATTCTGAACGACCCCAGGTTAAGTCAGCAGGGTCTTGCCCAGATTGATACTCACTGGGTAAAGAGCCTGTTCAGGTGAAAAAAATGGACGAAAAAGATCTTCTCCTCCTCCAGTTACTTGAGGAAAATAGCCGTGTATCGGTTGATGAACTCTCGGTCATGACGGAAATTCCTGCAGGGGATATTGAAAGCAGGATTGCAGCCCTGGAAGGTGCCCAGGTAATACGAACATATTCGGCAGTCATTGACTGGGAGAGGGCAGGGAATGGAGAGGTCTGGGCCATTATTGAACTGAAGGTCAACCCCGAGCGGGACTTCGGATATGACCGGATCGCCGAACGGATATCAAAATTCAAACAGGTACGTTCGCTGCGCTTAATCACCGGGACGTATGATTTCCAGCTCCTGGTCACGGGAAAAAACATGCAGGAAGTTGCAAGGTTCGTTTCTGAACATATTGCACCCATGGACAGAATCCGGGAAACTGCAACACATATCATCATGAAAAATTATAAAGAGAATGGAAATACCCTCTGCGGGCATGAAGGGACCGAACGTATCCCGTATTCGTTCTAAAGGTGGCAGAATGAGAAATTTCATCTCAAAAACCGCGGAGGCGATACCACCTTCGGGGATCCGGAAATTCTTTGATCTCGCCCTGACAATGGACGATGTTATCTCTCTTGGCGTCGGGGAACCCGATTTTACCACTCCATGGAACGTGTGCGAAGCGGGGATCTATTCCATTGAACAGGGTACAACATCGTATACCTCGAACCGGGGTCTCCAGGAGCTCCGGAACTCGCTGTCAGAATATTTAAAAAATCATTATGGGCTCCATTACGATGCTGACAGGGAGATGATCATTACCAGTGGGGTTTCGGAAGCGCTGGATATTGCAATACGGGCAGTGATTGACCCTGGTGACGAAGCACTTGTTACTGAACCAATTTACGTCTCCTATGCGCCATGTGTGACTCTTGCCGGAGGTGTACCGGTACCGGTCCCCTGCCATGAAAAAGACCATTTCAGGCTTACCCCGGATGCGCTGATGGAAAAGGTCTCTAAAAAGAGCAAAGTCCTGATTCTGAACTTCCCGAATAATCCTACCGGCGCTGTAATGAAACGGGATGATCTGCAGGCAATTGCAGACATTGTCATAGATCATGACCTGCTGGTAATAAGTGATGAGGTATACGCGGAGCTTACCTACGAGGGTTCGCATGTAGCACCAGCGACAATCGATGGCCTGTGGGAGAGGACAATTACCCTGAATGGATTTTCAAAGGCTTATGCAATGACCGGGTGGCGGATTGGATACCTCTGCGCCCCAGAGCCAATTTGTGATGCGGCTCTCAAGATTCACCAGTATGTGATGCTCTGCGCCCCTGTGATGGGACAGATTGCAGCTAATTCGGCGATCAGAAATGGTGAGGACGAAAAGGACAAGATGGTGACAGAATATCGCGTTCGCCGGAACCTGTTTGTGCATGACCTTAACCGGATCGGGCTCCCCTGTCACGTACCAGAGGGTGCTTTTTATGCGTTTCCATCGGTAAGACCGACGGGGTTATCAGACTTTGAATTTGCCGAACAGCTCCTGAAAGAAGAACGTGTCGCTGTTGTACCGGGGAGTGTGTTCGGGGATGCAGCAAAGGACCACCTCCGTTGTGCCTATGCCGTTTCGAGAAAGGACTTGAAAGAGGCAGTAGTCAGGATAGAACGCTTCATGTCAAACATTCGCAAATAACCGGAATTTCCGGCCCCTGAATCAAATTTTTAGGCAAATTCTGTTCTCATTTTTCACCTGGTTAATAGCTCATTAAGGCGAAATCTCTTTGAATCAAAAGTACCGAAGCAGGATGAAGTTTACGATATTCGGGACTGACCGGACTCAGTTATAATATTCAGACCCTGGCCAAGTCTATGAATACGTAATATATTTGATAAAATGAGGTCAGTCGCTGATTTCTATGGGTCCGCCGGGCGGAGCAACGCCATAAAAAACTAGGATTAATTTTCCCGGAATAAATCCAAGGATAACATGGTAGTTGGACCCTCAAAAGGCACAATCTTTCAATATCTACCCTAAAATAAGCCAGATCCGTACAACCCGGCAGCATTCAAAAATTGCTCCCTCCAAAAAAACAGAATTGGCCACTCAGGGACAAGCGAGGGTGCAGGATATAGATTTATTGCGCTTATCATCCCATACTACATGATAGAACTTATG
>JBAXTR010000336.1:0-2264 GCA_037130095.1 Methanomicrobiales archaeon | reverse complement strand
ATTGATGACTTTAAAACCGAGATAAAATTACTTTGTAAAGAAAACAAAGTAAAACACCTTTTTGTTTTTGGTTCAGTCCTGACTTCCAAATTCAATGAAAACAGTGATATTGATTTTATCGTTGACATAGATTCATCAGATCCGATTGATTATGCCGATCATTACTTTGCTTTGAAGTTTTCCCTCGAAGATTTATTGAAAAGACCCATTGATTTGCTTGAGAATAAGGCAATTAATAATCCCTTCCTGCGTCAGCAAATTGAACAGACTCAAGCCTTGGTATATGGATCTGGAAATTAAAAAATGGCTCAAAGACATTGAGCTGGCTATTTCTGAAATCAATTCGTTTTTCCCGGAAAAGAAAATTTTCTCAGAATTTCAAAGTGACGTTAAAAGTCGGAAAGCTGTAGAACGCAATATTGAAATTATAGGTGAAGCTTTAAGCAGAATCCTGAAGCTTAAACCAGACATCATGATTTCTGATGCAAGGAAAATTGTTGATACCCGAAACAGGATTATTCATGGTTATGATTCAGTCTCTGCTGATGTAATCTGGTTAATTGTAATAAGACATATACCAGTCCTAGAAAAAGAGATTAAAAAATTGCTTGATTAATCTACTTACCCTGTCTGTATTTACCTGAAAATTCTCCAATCAATTTGATGATTTCTGCTGGAAGAACTCTCAACGAGTTTTCTATAATATATTCCGGAACCTTTTTGTAGAAAGCTTCGGCGATACCGCCTGTGATACAGGCAAGCGTATCACTGTCGCCTCCCAGGGATATCGCCAGCCTGATGGCACTTTCAAAATCAGTGCTCTCCAGGAAGGCGGTGATCGCTTCAGGAACTGTTCCCTGGCAACTCTCATTAAAGCGGTATCCGGGACGTATCGCTGCAATACTCCTGCTCAGATTGTAGCCGAACATAACTTCGATGAATTCCTTGATTTCAACCTTGCTTTTACCGGTTCTGGCCAGAAAAATAGCCAAAGCGGTTGCCTGGGCCCCTTTTATTCCTTCGGGATGATTGTGCGAAACTTCCGCGCTTCGTTTGGCCTGGGACAAAACTTCGTCAATCGTTTCGTAAGCCCAGCCAACAGGACTTACACGCATCGCTGAACCATTGCCCCAGCTATTGTAGGGTTCAGGCTCCTCATCATAGATCCAGGATGCAAAATTTCCACCATAGCCCCGGTCGGGGTATTTCTGCCCGTAGGCCTGATAAGCTTTTGCATAGCCTGTCTTATTCAGGATGCTGTCCATCGTTGCGAAGGTAAGTACACTGTCATCGGTAAAATCTGTTCGTTTGGTAAACAGCGGAAAATCTGTTGTTTTCACGTTATTCCATTCATAAACAGACCCAATAATATCGCCGATAACAGCTCCCATGATATAGTCCTTCTTCTTCATCCGTTCAGTTTCATAAAACGCCAGATACTCCCTGATATCTTTAAAAACGATTCTATGACCCTCTTTACTTTCCCAAACAACACAAGTGTCATTCGAACCCTCTTGGCTCGTATCAACTCTTAAACCATTATAATAAGGTATATTGCTGTAAGAACCTGCCTTGTTTTTCACTTCGCAAACAATGGCAAATATCACTCCGGCAGGTGTTAATGCTTTACTGTTCCAGTTACGACAAGTCGTCCAGTGTGAATTTACAATCTGTTCATTCCTCAGGCTGCATATGCCATTTTTCAACTGGTGACAATTTCCGCAATGATGTGTTCCTCCGTTTGGCATATTCGTTTTTATTGAGATGTGAGATTTTATTTCAGGATGTAAAATTACAATGTTCATCATCGCTCCATTGGGAATTTGATTTAACGCAGGCATTTAATAAATGAACGTTCATTTTAAATTTCAACCGTTTAATAAAAAATCCCGTATACAATAAATTGCTTGCTATTTTTGTATTTGTTACAGCCCGCTCTTGAATCGGTCAATTCCCCTGGCCTTAGGTTGGAAAAGAACCTGGCACGGTCAATGGAATATGAATCTCCTGTAGGCGATTGCTTATATTTTTATAATGCCACGGTTAGAAGACAGATCATTAAACTATAAGGATTTCAGCGAGATCGATTATTTCTTTTCAAGCAATCTGGCGAATACGGCATGGGGCATTGACCGTCTGCTTCAACGCATCATCTTATTTGATCCGCTAAAACGGCATATACCATACCTTTTGTTGATACATATAATCTTTTATAACCCTGAATTTGACTGTTCACAGAAAAAGGAGATACTTAATAAATTGAT
>JBAXTR010000335.1:0-2275 GCA_037130095.1 Methanomicrobiales archaeon | reverse complement strand
ATTTTGCCGGGATCTCGTTCCCGTTTGCCGGGGACAAGCTTACCGGGAAGCACAAGGATGTAGACATCATCGGTGTGGAACCTGCATCCTGCCCAACGCTGACAAAAGGATTGTATGCCTACGATCTTGCTGATGAAGCCGGTTACACCCCGCTCCTCAAGATGTTTACGCTGGGTCATGATTTTGTCCCACCGTCAATGCATGCAGGAGGTCTCCGCTACCACGGCGACTCCCCGATAGTCTCCCGCCTTGTACATGACGGGGTAATGCGGGCGGTCTCGTACCACCAGAGCGAAGTCTTCGATGCAGCCCAGACCTTTGCCCGCACGGAAGGGATCATTGTGGCACCCGAGACATCCCACGCGGTAAAATCCGCGATAGACGAGGCCCTCGCCTGCAAAAAGACCGGGGAGGACAAGACAATTCTCTTTAACTGTTCGGGACATGGTAATTTTGATATGTCGGCATACGATGCCTATTACGAGGGGAAACTGGTTGACTATGAATACCCGGATGCATTAATCAAAGAAGCTATTGCCCGGATACCAAAAATTTCCTGAATCCCTTTTTTATGCGACACATCGGGTTTTTAATCAACCCAGTAGCTGGTATGGGTGGTGCTGTCGGGCTCAAGGGGACCGATGGCAATGTTGAAGAAGCCCGCCGTCGCGGTGCCGTACCTCTCGCAAATAACCGGGCACATATCACGCTGTCCCGGCTTGCCCAGGATCCAGGCCTGAGTTTTATTACCTGTACTGGGCATATGGGGGAGAATGCTCTCATTGAGGCCGGGTTGAAGGACTTCCAGGTCGTCTATCATTACAAGGGAGAGAGCCACGCCGTTGATACAAGGCAGGCAGCAATAGCATTCAAAAGCGCCGGTGCTGATCTGGTCCTGTTTTGTGGGGGGGATGGTACTGCCCGGGACATTTTTGATGCAATTGGCCGTGAAATACCTGTCCTTGGGATCCCTGCCGGCGTTAAAATGTATTCCGCCACCTTTGCCATTGACCCTGCAACCGCTGCTGACCTGGTATCAGGGTCTGGTGTTTTCACCTTGCGTGACTCCGAAATAATGGACGTGGACGAAGAGGCATACCGGGCAGGTGAACTGAAAACCCGGTTATATGGAATCGCCCGTACCCCGGTCCTTGCGGCAAAAGTCCAGCTTTCAAAGCAGGTGTTTGAAGAAGCAGATGAGGAACGTGCAAAACGTGAAATTGCCCGTTTTATCCACGAAATAATGATCCCTGGCGTTCTCTATGTCCTTGGTGCAGGGACTACCACGGAAGCCATTGCCCGCGATATCGGGATAAAAAAGACATTACTTGGCGTTGATGCGATAAAGAACGGTGAAGTTTTAGCATACGATATTAACGAACAGACCCTCTGGGATTTAATATTGCAGGAGCAGGAGGCTAAAATTCTCATCAGTCCCATCGGTGCCCAGGGTTTTATCCTCGGGCGGGGGAACCAGCAGATTAGTGCCCGGGTTATACGGAAAGTCGGGCTTGAGAACCTCATTGTGGTCGCTACGCCGCATAAACTCAGGGAGACCCCTGTACTCTACGTGGACTCAGGGGACTCGTCGCTTGATACAGCATTCGGGGAGACAATCCCTGTAGTTTCCGGCTACCGGATGGCCCAGCGGAAACGGGTATATCAGCATCCGCAGATCTAAAAAAAATCAGGTTTGTTGGGGTGCTGCCGGGGGTTTCAGCATGGTGAAGGCAATTACAAGACCGACGACTGCCAGTACCAGGATATAGGGGAATACCCCAAGATACGACCCCGTTGAGGTCTTGATGAACCCTGCAAGCTGGGGACCGACGATACCTCCTGCACCATAGGCGAGGAATAACACCCCATAACACCGGGGATAATCGCATGTACCAAAGTAACTGCCACAAGTAGTTGGTGCAATTGCCAGCCAGCCTCCGAGACATCCCCACAGGATGACGAATGCCAATATGTAGACCGGTACCGTTGGGACCTGCCAGATGAGGACTGCTGCGAGGGCGATCAGGACAAACGAGGCCATTGCAGTATTTCGTGGCGTTATCCTATCAGTCAGCAGGCCAAACCCGGGGCGTCCGAATCCGTTAAAGACTGCAAAGACACCCACGAGAATCGTTGCCAGCCCGGTTGCAACCCCTATATCGGTACCTACAGGTTTGGCTATTCCGACCGCCATCAACCCTGCCAGGCAGCCAATGAAATAGCAGGCCCAGAGTGCGTAGAATACGCGGGTGCGAAGCATCTGTCCCCTGTTAAA
>JBAXTR010000334.1:0-2285 GCA_037130095.1 Methanomicrobiales archaeon | reverse complement strand
GAAGCCTTATGAAAATTATTATTTTTGAGGTCCGACCTGCGGAAGATGGGATAAAAAGTAATCCATGAATTTCCCTGCTGGTTGCTCAAAGGGGAATGTATATGGACAAATAACCCTATACTAAGGTGAGTACCCGTGTCTGCACAGGCATCAATTCCTAAAGTTAGGATCTTTTCCCTCCTTGGCTATGTGGAAGAAGCTTTGAAACGGGCAGAATACCGCCCTGATGACCAGGGAATAATTATTGGAACGGTACCTGAATGCCCGGGCTTTTTTGCACAGGGAAATTCGCGAAAAGAGGCAGAACATAATTTGCGGGATGTTATTGAAGGAAATCTCCTTCTCGCACTTCAGCTCGGCTTTGAAATACCACCAATTAAGGGGATTACTATTCAGTATGTCGAGACTGACACCACTCAGTACAAATGAAGTAATCCGAAAACTTCGCAAACTGGGTTATATCGGCCCGATTCCTGGCGGCAGGCATCAACGGATGATCCATATGACAATGAAGAAGATCATCCCAATTCCGATGCATTCGGGTAATGATATCAGTGTGGGACTTATCCGCGAGATTATTAGGGAGACTGAAATTTCACGGGAAGAATGGATCGCGTTATGATACTATTCATTTATTCGCTCAACCTAATAGCGCCGGCATACCGAAACGAAAAGCGGGATTGACAGAACAGGCATTTGAAAAATTACTATAAGTGGGAAAATCATGGAGTATACGATAATAATCCACAAAGCTGAAGAAGGTGGGTTCTGGTCTGAAGTCCCGGCTCTTTCAGGATGCTTCTCGTAAGGGGAGACGGTTGAGGAGACGATTTCAAATACCAAAGAGGTAATCGAACTCCATATCTCCTGCTTAATGGAAGATAATGAAATAATCCCAGTTGATGATGAGTTTATCATCAGCCGTGTGAGAATCGAAACTGTTGCAGTATCATCACTTTGTGCTGGAAAACAAAGAAAATCTCTTTGTTATACCAACAGACGTTTTTAGAACGAGAGATACTATTCACCCACCGGCCTCCCTCCGCATCGGGCAGACGTTACACCCGGCCATTTCACCGAAGCAGAAGATGAACCGGTCCCTGATCATCTTCGGGAGCTCGTCCTCGGGGATTGGGACAAAACCGAATGTCTTGTAGAAACTGATGAACTGCAGGGTTGAGTGCATGTACAGCACCTCGTGCCCGCATGCGTCGATTAGAGCCTGCACCACGAGCCTGGCGAGGCCGCGTCCACGGTATTCATCAAGGGTGAAGACCCCGTCGACTTCGTGCCCGTCCGGGTGAAGCCTGCACCTTGCAACGGCGGCCATGGGTCCCGTCAACAAAGGTCCCGAATATGCGGTCTTCTTCAGGGTTGGGCTCCTGCTGGTGATAGTGGTACCATACTTCTTTGACAAGGGAGATTCTGCGATGGGGGAGTTCGCGGGTGTCAGCAAGAGCCGATGAACTTGACCGGAGTGGTTTGATATAATTTCATGAAGGAAGGTGCGAGAAGACCCCGTCTATCACATTCACCGTGTCCGCCAGCCAAGTATGGCGCCCCGCATCAATAGCAATTTTTCTACCTGACTCTTACACCTGTTCCCAAAATGGACTGTCTCTATTTTGACTGTATTCGTTTTTGTGCCCAAAAAAGAATTAATGCATGGATACCGATGATGTGTATATGAAATCGATCCATGTTCCCATCATTATCGAAACCGATGAGGATGGGGTTTTCATCGTATCCTGCCCCCAGTTTAAAGGTTGCCATACATACGGTAAAACCATTGATGAGGCACTCGTCCGCATCAGGGAAGTAATCGAGCTTTGCATGGAAGATTCAGAAGCATCTGAACATCTCAACACGTTTGTGGGATTCCGCGAGGTTGAGATTGTCCAGGGTGCATAATGCTTCCGGTCATAAAGGGAAAAGATCTCGTTGCTTTTCTTGAGACGATTGGTTTTGCGGTCATTCGCCAGAGAGAGGTTCATGTCCGGATGAAGTCTGATGATGGAAGGTTCACCTCCGTCCCGGTTCACAGTGGGGAAGAGATTCCAAAAGGGCTTCTTCGGAAGATTATCAGGGAAGATCTTGAAATGACGCTCGAAGATTTTTCCGGAGCATATGAAAAATATAAAGGGCATTAATCACTTTCTTCCCATTCCGCATCCTGGATCACCCGCCAGCCTCCCTTCGCATCGGGCATACATTACACCCGGCCATTTCGCCGAAGCAGAAGATGAACCGGTCCTTTATCATTTTCGGGAGCTGGTCCTCGGGGA
>JBAXTR010000333.1:0-2307 GCA_037130095.1 Methanomicrobiales archaeon | reverse complement strand
CGTGCGCCCGTTTCAAATTTGAAAATTCTTTTTTCGCCCAGGCAAAAATCAGGTCTTTTCGTGATTTTCTCATCCCGGTAAACCGACGGTCCCCGAGAATATATTCATTCATCGTGTTGAAGTTGGCAGTCCTTATCCGGTAGATCTTGATAGCGATATCCGTTCCATCCCTGTCGGCAAGGAATACATTGGCCTCTTTACCAGTACTGATCGATCCGCCGATCGCCGAGAGCCATTTTTTATGCACCAGTTTGTAGAGAGCGAGAAGTGTAATTTCGTCGAATACATCATCCCTGACCTTGAGCTGGTTGACGTCCTTGATCCGGATACCGAGCCGGTCGACTTCCCGGTCAAAATCAAACTCTTTTTCAGACTGGTCTCTACTCATAATGAACTCCTGTTAATGGACGTAATCACGGACCGGTGCAAGGATCTCAGCCAGGTAATTTCCAAGGGTCTTTTTAAGGTCGAGCGGGTGGATCTCTCCCTTCTGGTAGGCAATATGAAGTGCACCGTAATTGTCGAATTCCCTGTCCCCTCCGAATTTCTCCGGTCGCCTGACAATCACTACAGGGACACGGGGGAACACGTGGTACTGGAACATCTGGAGGACTGCATTATCCTCGCACTCGGGGGGACAAAATGCTTTCTGGCACTTTTTATTGATTGCCTCTTCAGTGTCAGCTACCGAAATATAATTGCCACTTGATGAGGACATTTTTTTACCATCAAGTCCGTTCAGGATGGGTGTATGGATACAGACCGGCGATGTATACCCAACATTAACAAGATGCTCCCGTGCAAGCATATGGATCTTCCTCTGGTCAATTCCACCAACAGCTGCATCCACCCCGAGCATTGCGATATCAACCATCTGCATGATCGGGTAGATCATCTGGGATACCGTGGGGGCCTCCATCTGCCGCCCGACCTCATCCATGCTTCTCGTCGCACGGTTCAATGTTATCTGCTGGGAGAGGCGGAGCATCAGGAGCTCATATTCAGGGTTCAGCTGGAGCTCTGAACCGAGAACAAATGTTACGTCATTCAGCCCGAGACCCTCGAAACAACGGCGGTTATAATCGGCAAGCTCCCGGACCTCCTCCATTGTCCCTTTGCGATTCAGGAATGCATGGAGGTCAGCCAGCAGAACAACAACTTCAAAACCGGCATCCTTGAGGTCCCGGAGTTTATTGACTGTCACCAGGTGACCGAGATGGATCTCTCCACTCGGTTCGTACCCGGCATATACGCGCTTTTTCGGCTTATCAATGAGTGATTTTAGTTCTTCGTCAGTGACGACCTCAACAGTATTTCGTGTCGCCAGTGCATACGAGTCCATCGGAAATTATGGGTTATGAAGGGAGTTAATGGTTATTCTAAATAGCAGTAAACCCAAGCGCTTCGTTTGTCATGCGGATTGACGTCTCCGCGTCCTTTACAGAGCCGATCATGGCCCGTATAGCGTCAATATTCTCGACTACGACATCCGCCTCCTGGTGAATTGCCTGGAACAGGTAGAGCTCTTTACCAACCATAGCAACAGAATCTTCGAAAATCCCGTTTTCCCAGAGATCAGAACGCTGGCGACCGAGGTCCATGACATATTCCTTAAGTTCAGCGGTGCTTGTGATACCGGTTGCCTTGCGCACGAGCCCCATCCGGGGATGTTTCTCTATTATCTTCAGAATATCCTCACGGGTCGCCGCCTTTTTCAGGTCCATGGTGATGGCATGCATATGCATCATGGTTGTCGGGACTATCATTGCCATCGTCACAATAGGGATGTGGGGAAGCACGGTCTGAACGTCAGGGCCATGGTGGCTCGGGATAGTGACCGGGTTCAGGACAACGGCATCGATCGGGCCCTTCTTTACTTCGCCTGGGTCTGAACCGCGTCGGACCATCACGGCCCGGACTTTTTCTACCCCGTATGCCTTGTCCATTGCATGGATGATCCGGCACAGTCCCGTTGTATTACAGGAGACCACTCTCGTAAATTGCCGTCCAATAGCTTCCTTGTAATTACAGTCAGAGTTGAAGGAAAAGCCCGCAACTTCATGCTCCTCGCCACCCTGGTAAATTGCCTTTACCCCAATCTTTTCATAAAGTGGCTTGTTTTTAGCCCCGACATCACCGGGTGTTGCATCAATTACAATATCAGCCTTTGCCAGCATCTCATCAACAGTGCCCGCGACAGAAATGCCCGCCTTCTCGAATGCACCTTTTTTTGAAATATCAGCGATATAAAGCGGGTATCCTCTTGATTTGGCTATAAATGCCTCAGCACTGGGACGAGTCTTTGAG
>JBAXTR010000332.1:0-2314 GCA_037130095.1 Methanomicrobiales archaeon | reverse complement strand
GTTCATTACCTCCTCATCGGTAGCAAAAATCAGGTCAATGAGCAGGGGGCGACGTTTGCCATAAAAAGCAAGGGAATAATCAGGTTCATTCCGCCCAAGCATCTGGTGTGCAGGGACCCCGGTCAGCTCTTCCATCGCCCTGTTCCAGGCGATAAGGTTACCACCCCGGTCAACCGCCAGTGTTGCATCGGGAAGAAAACTGATAATGTCAGAAAGTCTCCGTATGGACTCCCGGAGAGAGTTTTCTGCACTCTTCCGTGCAGTCGCCTGGATAATCATGTTCTCAAGTTCAATAAACTGTGTTTTAGGTTCGTTGCCTTTCTGGAGATAAAAATCGGCCCCGTTATTCAATGCCTCGATAACTACCTGCTCACGTGAACGCCCGGTGAAAATGATAAACGGGATATCATTTCCGGATGCGCGGAGGAACTTGAGGAGTTCTATCCCATCCATATCAGGCATCTGGTAATCAGAGACAATTGCATCGAAATTCCTCACCCCTAACAATCTGATGGCCTCACCAGCTGACAGGGCAATGTCGACCGAGATCGTACCTTTCTTTTCAAGGTAATCCCTCGTTATCCCGAGCAGGTTACGGTCGTCTTCAATGAGGAGGACAGAGATCATAGAGAAAAATCCCGGTTTCTTCTGCAGGTATCCTGGTACCCTGCCATGCAGGGTATCGATCCGGCAGGTGCAGTTCTCATATAGGTAGATGATTTCTCTGCAAAAAAACCTGTTGAAATGACAGTAGGCCACCTTGTCCCGGCATGAAAAATGAGATGATAATCAGGACAAATTTAAGCACGATTTTAATTCAGGTTATTATTAAGGGATTTTTTACGTTGCTGGCGATCAGTCTTCACGGGACAACCATTCCCCGATGCTTGCTATATCCCCATCGGAAAGGCCATACAGTTCATAGACGAGGGTGTCAATCTTGTCATCACATATTCGTATTCGTTCACGGGTTGCAGTGACTCCTTTGGGATGCACATCGGCACCACGTGCCTTACCGAGGATACACCGTTTTTCAACGAGGGCTGCAATTTTCCTGAATAACTCATCCCCGGAAAAATCCTCTGTTTCTGGAACCGGCAGGGGAAACCTCATAAGGTGAGCAAGGAGATATCCAGGCATCCCTTTCTTCCGGGCTGAGGACAGGACATAAAATTGTGCAAGGCGTGAATTCAGAATTCCAGGTACTGTGATATCGTTACACGGGATTGAAAGTACCCCGGGCCCGGGATGAACCCGGGATGCGATCATCCATTCAGGTCCGCCGGATTCCCCGGACGCACGGGTAAGGATGACGGGCCCTTCAATGAACGGCGGGTACGCAGGCCCTGGCCATTCCCACCAGCAGGAACTCCCGGTACCGGTTTGCATCTGCCCGGGGTTTTGCTTCATAAGAGTTGCTGCGAGGGTGTGATGATGGTTAAGAAACCACTCCCGGAGGTCCGGTACGTCCCCGGCAAGCTCACGGGTAGTTCCCGGGGGGATCCGGACAATGTACCGCAAATACCTTTCAGGTACGTACCGTCTGACCTCCCTGGCAGTGATAAACGGATAGATAAAAGATCCAATAACCGGGTCTTTGCGAAGGATAGCCTCATATTCCTTCCTGCTGATGACGAACCCACGGGTATTGTCACTTTCTTGTAGCATGTATTCGCCGAGGATATATCGGGCGAGTGGTGTGCCTGCCAAACCGATCTTCTTCCTGACATCAGATGGCGGCACCCCCCTGAAGATCCACGGGCTGCTACCAAGGGATTTTTGATCAATGTTCCTGACGGGGCGAAATGAAATATCCGGGGCCTCTCCGGAGGGAGATGTTGCATCGGTAACCCGGACAGGGTGCATCGGAAGATGTTTACTGACCGTAATGATCAGGGGGTCACGCATCCCGGCGAAGAGGGGGAGGTTACCAAGGCCGGTGATGCGTTCAACCTGGTGACCTGCAAGCCACCCGCGAAAAAGTGCTGTATCACCAGACCGTTGCCAGCCACCGTTGACAATACCGCAGAGCACACCCCCGGGACGGAGCAGTGAGAGCCCTGATTCAAGGTAGTACGGGGTGGCATCATCTGGTTTACCTGACTTGTAGTGCCGGCAGAGATAGTCCTGCAGGTCTTTCCCTGAACCTGGGAGGACCGAGGGAAACAGGGAAAAGACCACACCGAATCCTCCATCGGACACCGCCCCGGGAAATTCATCCCCGGTCAGGACACCGGTCAACGGGCGGTTTGTCCCCGGGCCAGGCAACAATGACGGTTGTTCCTCGTAGTCCTTTCCGACCAGGATATTCCCA
>JBAXTR010000331.1:0-2321 GCA_037130095.1 Methanomicrobiales archaeon | reverse complement strand
ATGTAGAGGTTATGCATATAAGTCAGCTTCTGGAGCGGCTTGTCCTGGAAAAGAAACTGAATTTCAAGAAAGAAATACCGCTGAGCGTCACTTACCATGATCCCTGCCATCTGGGCCGGATGAGCGAGCCTTTCACGGCGGATTGGATCCATGAAAGCAAACTGAAACGTCCTATGCAGATGAAGCGTCAGGGTTGGTTCGGGATATATGATCCGCCGAGAAAAGTATTAACCGCGATTCCAGGTGTCGAACTTACTGAAATGGAACGCATCCGGGAATGGTCCTGGTGCTGCGGTGCCGGGGGAGGGGTCATGGAGGCCTATCCTGAGTTTGCAGAAGATACCGCGGTGGAAAGGATCGGCGAGGCGAAAGCAACAGGTGCCGAAGCCCTGGTTACGGCCTGCCCATGGTGTCTGAGGAAGTTCAGAGACACGGTTGCCCAGACAGGCGATACTATCAAAATCTATGATCTGATCGATTTGGCACTCATATCGGCAGAGGCGTAAAAAGGAGGAACCGATGGTAATTCAAGAAGAAGCATATAAAGATCTGGAACTGTGTGTTGGTCCGGAGAATATTTCTCGAGAGCCTGCCGTTCTGGACGGTTATGCCTGGCAGTATCTTGCAGATGGTGGATGGGTTGAACGACCGGTTGCCGTGGTGTTGCCGGCGTCCACAGAAGAGGTGCAGGCGGTAGTGAAGGCCTGCAACAGGCATAGTTTAAAGTTTAAGCCCTTTTCGACCGGTTGGGGGGTATGGGGTGGCTGCAGTGAGGACAATGTTGTCCAGATCGATCTGCGGAGAATGAACCGGATCATCGAGATTGACGCAAAAAATATGAGAGCTGTCATAGAACCCTATGTATGCGGTGCTCAGCTTCAGGCCGAGGCATGGAAGGTAGGCCTCAACACCAACATTATCGGAGCGGGGCCGAACTGTTCGCCTCTGGCGGCGGCTACCTCAGTGGTTGGATTGGGACACTCGGGTACCCTCAGGGCTACGACCCCGGCACTAGTGTTCCGGCGGGGCGGCTCTTTCCATACTGGCATGTCCAGAAACGACTCGGTCGATATGCAAGTTCGGTGGACCGATATAGCAGCGGATCGGAAGCTGAGTGATTATATTCCCCGCGGCAAAGTGCTCGATGACATGGGCGATACAGCTTATTGCCTGACCTTTGAAAATGGCACCTGGGCTCATTCGGAGCAGACATTTCAATACGATCCGCGGAATAAAGAACAGGTGGAGTATATGAGGACCGTAGTGCTGGATCTTGCGGTTCAGGCATGCAAACTGAATGTGGAACCGTATTGTGCATGGGAACCGAGAGAGAGAACGTTTTTAAGTCCCCTGTGCGGCAACACCAACGAATACCAAAAGCAGATATCCAAGATGATGGATCCGAATGAAGCGGCGGATACGAAATTTTATACCAAAGAAGAGCCGATGGATATGGAACATTTATCAGAAGGTCTGAGACAGCAGATCGAAGAAATACAGAAAAAGTATACATGGACGCAAGACGGCCCGCCGAAGCGCTGAGAGTGTAAAAGCAGGTTATTTGCCGGAGGGGGATATGCAGTGCAGGTCACCCCCCCTTGGGGATGCAGTGACAGGGTTGTGCTGGAGAGTGAAGAACGGGAACAGCGGGAACAGGAACTGATATTGGGATAAGCGGAGAAATGAAGATGAACAGTAAACCGATCATGATATATTTGGAACTAACAAACGAGAAGGATATCGCGCCTGTGTCACTGGAGTGCATCAGCGCAGGAAGAAAAATAATTAATGAATCAGGTGGTACGCTGGTTGGCCTGGTTGTGGGCAGTGAAATAGAGGATGCGGTGAAAAGAATCGCCGATTATGAGTTGGATCAACTCTATACAGTGGACACGGAGTCTTTGCAAAAGAGCACGGGAGAGCTTATTACCGAAGTAGTCGTGCAGGTATGTACGGCAGTGAAGCCCTCAATGCTGATGATGGGAAATACAGCCAATGCAGAGGATCTGGCTCCGAGAATTGCAGTTGCGTTGGATACGGGCGTCGTTACTGATTGTGTTGAGGTGAAATATGATGCGGGGGAATTGCTGTTTGTAAAGCCGGTATACAGTTGTAATGTAATGGCGCAATTTTCCATCTTGACCGAACCGCGCATTATTACAATCCGTTCAAAGGCGTATGAAAATCCGGTAAGTCTAACGGAACAGAAATGTAAAATCATTCCTTTTCCGGTGGATGTGAATAGATATGAATCAAAAGTTGAGCTCATCGACCGTATTGTGGAAGAAGATAATGAAGGTCCCAAATTATCGGTTGCGGAT
>JBAXTR010000330.1:0-2322 GCA_037130095.1 Methanomicrobiales archaeon | reverse complement strand
CCCTCCTGTTAGAGTATTCCTTCTTTTTTAAAATATGCAGGGTTTCAACAAAGCCAAAAAAGTATGGTCCACGCCAAAATAGTATCTCCTTCTCTTTAAGGCCCTTCATCCTCAGTCTCATTATCTTCGACAGGAACTACCGTGAATTCCCAGTCATCGTCATCAAATTCCAGGATCCCTTCCCCGTTACACTGCGGGCATGATATCGTTGGGCTTTCACCACACTCAGCCGCTGCCAGCGCTTCTTCAGCATCTGATTCCAGCCTTTCGGCCTTTGCGTGAACATGGAAGTGTCGCCTGGCCTCATCGGATTTCAGCGCTTTGCAGATCTCGAAATGTTCATTCGCAATAAGGCCGGTACCTTTGCAGCGCTTGCACGTGAGAATAATTGTCATGTTCCTGGTCTTAAGTAATTTATACTCCTGATTATTCAACATTCCCGTAATTTTACGTATGAAAGCCTGATACAGGGAGTTGGGGAGGATAACACTATTAATGAAAATGCACGGTACCCCTGACAACAGGGAAACCTGTTATATGATCTGGACAGACAAAATAATATGAAAATCAAAGCCATTATTGCAATTTTCTTCACTCTTACAATCCTGCTGCTGGTTGCCGGGTGCACCCAGGCACCTGCGCAGACCCCTGCTACAACCACTACGACAGTGCCTGCGACAGCGGTTCCAACCCCTCATTCAACCCCGGTCGCGACAAAAGTAGTTGTGACCACATCAACTCCCGGTGTTGTACAGACCCTGCCCGAAGAATATGCGGTAGAAGTCCAGGTTGCAAGCAACGGGGTTTCAGTGGACCCGAAAATAATCACCACGTTCCGGGGAGGGAGGGGAATCAACTTCATTACCCAGGTGGAAGTTGTAAATGCACGGGGAGATGGTATAACCGAAAATGCAGTGAAAAATCACCCGAATGTCGGCGATACCATAGAATTAACATCATCTGGCGGAGACAACGACCGGATTTCTGTGTACGTGACAATTTCCAACGGCCAGAGATACCTGATCTATGACCAGGTTGTTTCCTTCAAGCAAAGAGGTTGAACTTACAAAGGAATCAATATTATTTTTTTAACGGATATTTTAAGAGTCCCGACCATTTAAAAAAGATCATACCGTGCCAGAAGATGCACATGGTGAAAACAGTATTTTTTGATATAACGCCTGGGTTAGTCAGGCAACTTTTATTCCGGTACCTTCAAAGACTGCGACCAGGCGGCCACCGGAAGATACCGTTACCCGGTAGAGAGAATACAAATCATTCCATGAGACGCGTTCTGCAATTGCTTCAAGATTACCGCTTGCAGGGCTGATATACTGGATGTTTACCGAGAGTGCGACCCTCCGGTCTCCGTCCATATTTGCAGCAATACCAAAGGCCTGGTCTGCAAGCGAAAAGACGGCACCACCATGAGCAACGCCGTTCGGTCCTGTTTTCCCGTCCGTGATCATGGTGACCCTCACACCATGGTCCCATACTTCCTCGATATTCATTCCGAGAAGCTTCGAAAATTCGCACGAATTAAAAGCTTCAATAGTTTCGCGTTTTGTATCCATACCCGTTTCATTCATCAGCTGATCACAGGATTACCGGCGATGAACACCTACTTGTATTCCCTTTTCGTGTAGCTATGCTTATCGGACGATCCGCCATGTGCAACAATGTAGAGCCACTCATACAGGGATTTAAGTGTCCCGTACTGCTGGTAGCGCCGCATTGAAAATCCCACCCGGACATTGTTGGAAAATTTGACCTTTCCAAGTTTTCGCATGCGCCTGGCAATCTCCAGATCGTCACCTGCATCGACCGTCCGGTACATCCCTGCCTTTATGAATGCATCACGATCGAACGCGGTATTACACCCAAGCGTGTAATACAGGGCTCCCGAATAGTACCCAGTCCTCGCAAACATGTTGGCAAAGAAAAGAGACATCCGGTTCTTAAATCCTTCTTCAATCGGATCGACAGGTCCAAAGAGCTGGACGATCGGTTGTTTTGAAAACTCGCGGGTGATATTTTCCAGCCAGTCTGCAGGAATTACACAATCTGCATCGGTGGTAACAATAATATCTCCACGTGATCTCAGTACTCCGTCATTCCTTGCGCCCCCCACTTTAGCGCTGGTCTGGATAAAGACAAGGTCTGCGTAACGCTCTGCAATTTCCCTTGTTTTATCTTTTGAATTGCCATCGACGACAATAATCTCGTATTGCTCCCTAGGAGTTGTCTGTTTCAGCAAAGACTCAAGACACCGGGCGATATTTGCCTCCTCGTTATAGGAGGGAATAATAACAGAAATCATGA
>JBAXTR010000033.1:0-13098 GCA_037130095.1 Methanomicrobiales archaeon | reverse complement strand
GCTCCCGAAGTAGACCACACCGTTCTCCACCGCCGGGCTGGAACTCACCGCTCCAACGGTCGTATAATTCCAAAGGAATGCCCCGGTTTCTGCGTTGAGAGCGTAGAGGTTTTTGTTGACGTTCCCGATATATACGATACCATTAGCGATTGCCGGGCTGGAAAAAACCCCTGGATCGCCCGGATAATTATTCATGGTATAGTTCCAGACCAGTGACCCCGTGGCCGCGTTGATCGCGTACAGGTTCCCGTCAAAATTGCCGATATATACGATACCATTAGCGATTGCCGGGCTGGAACTCACGTCAATCCTTGTCATATAGCGTGATGGTAAGGTATAGTTCCAATGTAGTGCACCGGTCATCGCGTCGAGCGCGTAGACCTTGTTCCGGTAACCCCCGAAATAGACAGTACCGTCCGTCACTGCCGGGGTAGAACTTACCCAGTTATTATCAAAGTCAGTAAAATTCCAGATGCGATCCCCGGTTGCTGCGTCAATTGCGTAGAGGTTGTGGTCACGGCTTCCGACATAGATGATCCCGTTCACAATTACCGGGCTGGAACTCACCCCATCACCGGTAGTGTAGTTCCAGAGAAGCGTCCCGTCCGGGCGGATTCCCCCGTCGTCATACACACCGGAATTGTAGATGTCTGACCGGAACTTCCAGGCCTTTGCATCGGAGGGTTTGTCGGTGACTGACAGGAATAATGAGTTGGACGTTTCCCCGGAGGAACTGTCATAGACGGTGATACTTACCTGTCGCGGGTATGCGATCTTTTCAGCGGGGACCTCCATGGTCAGGTGGTCCGGCTGGAGGTACTGCGTTGCCTGGGCCTCACCATTCCAGAGGATAGTGCTGGCTTGGGTAAATCCTGTACCGTAAATATCAAGGGTAAAGTCAGGCCCCCCCTCCATTACCTCCGCCGGATCGATCTGCGATAGCGAAAGACCGCTGGTGGTTACCGTCTGGTTTACCCAGGTCTGGTTGATCCACCCATTCTCTCCCACGGTCCTTGTCCCTATCATGTAGGTAGTAGAAGGAGAGAGCCCGGTGGCGGTGTAGGTCTGTGTTCCTTTTGTTACATTCCCCTGGAACACACTGTTAAGGTATACCATGACATGGGAGAAACCGATCGTTGTGGGATCGGTCCAGGCCCAGGTGATCCGGAGCTGTTGTGTGGTGGTGGTATGGAGGTCGGTTATACTC
This sequence comes from Methanomicrobiales archaeon, assembly GCA_037130095.1. Lineage (GTDB taxonomy): Archaea > Halobacteriota > Methanomicrobia > Methanomicrobiales > Methanospirillaceae > CAIKOD01. Next base: position 11,891 of record JBAXTR010000033.1, on the reverse strand, counting down.
TCCGGGGGTTCATCAGGGAAGGTTCCAAAAGCGTAGACATTGCCGTCATCACTTCCAATATAGACCCTCCCGTCAGCGACAGCCGGGCTGGAATATACGGACTCTTCCCCTGTCTGGTAACCCCAGAGGAGTGCACCTGTCGATGCGTCCAGTGCGTGTATGCTCTTTCTGTTACCATAATTTTCACAACCTACGTAGACGACACCGTCCGCCACCGCAGGGCTCGAAGACACGGGCTCCCCGGCCGAGTAGGACCAGATGAGTGTCCCGGTTGTGGCATTGAGTGCGTAGATTAGGTCGTCATTGCTGCCAACGTAAACAACACCGTCTGCCACCGCTGGGCTTGAGGTCACAACGTCCCCAGTCGTGTAGGACCAGAGGAGTGTCCCTGTCGAGCCGTTGAGTGCGTAAATTCGGTCGTCATTGCTGCCAACATAGACGATACCGTTCGCGACGGCAGGGCTGGAATGTACTTCGTCTCCCGTTGTGTAATTCCAGAGGTGTGCCCCGGTGGACGCATCGAGTGCGTAGATGTTGCTATCCCAGCTGCCGAAGAAGACAGCACCGTTCGTTACCGCAGGGCTGGAGGTCAAATCGTTCCCGGTCGTGTAATTCCAGAGGAGTGTCCCGGTAGACGCGTTGAGTGCGTAGAGATTATCATCACGACTTCCAACGTAGACGATTCCGTCCGCAACCGCCGGGCTTGATATAACGCTGTCACCCGTCGTATAGTTCCAGAGGAGTGCCCCGGTGGACGCATCGAGTGCGTAGATGTTGTTGTTCCATCCGCCTGCATAGACAACACCGTTCGCAACCGCCGGGCCTGTCTGTATCCCCCGTTCTGCAGCGAATTTCCAGAGGAGTGCCCCGGTGGATGCGTCGAGTGAGTAGAGGTATCCATCGTTACCACCTATGTAGATCGTACCGTCCACAACCACAGGACTGGACCTCAATACACGACCCGTACTGAATTTCCAGATGAGGTCCCCTGCCGGTCTTTTCCCCCCATCATCGTACACACCGGTATTCTGGTTGTCGGCATGGAATTTCCACCCCGGAGCGGCTGCTGCGGGTGCCGTGACCAGGGCACCGACCAGAAGGAGGAGGAAAAGCCACCGGAGCAACGGCGGCTTCTTGTGTGGTGTTCCTATTGTGCTATCATCCGATGTACCAGGTATGATCTGTATTGATGCCATGAAAATCCAAATCTCCGGGCATAGAGTGAAGATTTTTTTCCCCGCTGCCAATGATAAAAATCAGCGTACTGTTAAGATAAGTCTTCTGCATCAGACCAGAAGCCTCAGCCCAAGCAATTTCCTGCTTAATGAAGATCCCATAAAAAATGGGTGAGTTGAACATTCTGTCTCAAATCAAGGGTGCGATTTGTTTAAAAAGGTGCACGACAATCAGGAGAGGAAGTCCCACAGGCAACCCGCATCAGGAAAAATAGTGTAGGGGTCCCGGTCCGACCTGGTCAGGTCCGTGTAAACGGGCCAAATTCTTTGGAGATAAAGCCGGTGACAGTACCTGGCGGGTCTGCTGCAAAGGTAAGATAGCCGACCTGGTCATCCGGGTTTGGGAACGAAAGGTACCAGGTGTCATTCGTCACGTGCATCAGGGTCCCGGGGTACTTGACCGGGCCGAGCCCGATGGTCATATTCCCTGCATCCGGGCCCTGGTTAATTTGCATGTTCCCGTACAGGTCGCTCTTGTACATCCCCGCGATCGCTGACGGGCTGATCGTTGCCGGACCTGCATCTGCGGGCCGTTCGACTGATTTGATCAGCGAGTTCCACCCTACCTGGTTGACCTTTTCCCTGGCCTGCAGGTCCACGCCGCTCTTCCCGATGTACCGCTCGAGGAACTCGTCCCGGACCGCTTCGGGGAAGACCGTCAACTGTTTGTTGGCGATGACGATAAGGCCGCTTTTCGTTCCGGGGATAAGGATCACGATAGCACGGACGCCATCAAGCGCCCCGTTCTTCTCGATGACCCGCTCGTCCAGGAAATTATACGAATCACAGCCAAGGCCGACCGCCGCGTTCGGGTCGGAAAGAGGTCCGCCGGGGCCTGCAACCAGGCTCGCTGCATGGATTTCCTTCACGGTTTTCGGGGTGAGGACCTGCTTCCCATCAACCGAGCCATTGTTCAGCATCATACGCAGCCACTGCGTCATGTCCCGGCCGGTGGAGACCACCTGACCGGCAGCGGGGAACCCTGACTCTTCGAGGGGTATAGCATGGACCTCACCGCCCGTACCTGAATGACCGGAGACGTGGTTGTCATCGAGATACAGGGTTTCGGGGTGAGCGCCTGAGCGAGTCATGCCGAGCGGCCGGATGATCCGTGCCTCGGTCAAGTCCTCCCAGCTCCGGTTGTCCACGGCAGCTGCAGCTTCCCCTGCGATGAAGAAACCTGCATTCGAATAGGTGTACTTCTCCCGGAAACTGCTCCCTGGCTCCAAATAGCGCATACGCTCCAGCATATCGCTGTTGGAATACCCGAGCCTGCCCAGCAGGTCGCCGTCGAAATGTTTAAAGCCCGTGCGGTGGGCGAGCAGGTCGCGAAGGGTCGCGTGTTCACCGGCGTAAGTATCTTTTAACTCAAAGCCCGGCAGGTACGTGACAACCGGTGTATCCCAGTCAAGTTTCCCCTCGTCAATGAGGGAGCCGGTTGAACCGGCAGTGACGTACTTGGAGACCGATGCGATCTGGAAGCGGGTGTCGGGATCAACCTTTCCGGGTTTCCCGATCTCCCGGACACCGGACCCTTTCAGGTACACGACGGTATCGTTCTCGACAATCCCGACAACGGCACCCGGTACTTCGTATTCCGTCATTTTCGCGGTGACAAAATTATCGAAGCCGTCAAGTTTTCCGGTTGCCTGTGGTGTACTTGTACATCCAGCAAAAAAGACCGTACCGGTCAAAAGGAAGGCAAAAATGAACAGGAAGACGTATCGCAGAGCAGGGTTGTTCATGATGGGGATTGAGAGTACCTGACTAAAAATCTTATGGTTTAATATTTGCAATAGGCACTCCTAAAAAAATAACACCTTTCAAACGATCTCCCGGACAGCCTTGAATGGCGACCTAAATCCAGGTCCCTGGGAAAACCGACCTCTCTGTACAAAATTCCGGTGGGAATAAAGTTGGATTTCCGGTTCAACCCACCCGTTAAAAAAATAAATATCCCGGTCTTTACGAGACTTTTTCTGATTCGTCTAATACGCCTTCCATGGTATACATCTTCAGCAGGTCAACCTTTCCGGAGGCATTACGGGTGAATATGAATGCGTCGTTGGACTCCGGTGTCACAAAGAACGTGTCATTACCCCCGTAAAAGAGTTCAACTTTTTTATCCCCGGGCATAACCGAATCATAAAACAGGCGGTTGCCATCAGTATAAACGGTGATTGTCCAGGATTTTTCCCATACTGGTGCATACGTCCCTGTATATTCCGCGAGTGTTCCTTTCGTCAGCGGGACCACCTTCCGGTCGATCTTTTGTGGAAGGGTATACGGCTCATTAAAAACAATTGCCGAGAGTGCGTTTGGCAGGGGGCCCATCGGGGTCCGGTCATGGTTTGACAGGAACATGATGCTCACGCCTGTTTCAGGATAATAGAGCGTGTACGAGGTGAAACCGAAGTTTCGCCCACCATGACCGCTGTAGGTGCGGTTCTTCACAATCCCCTTCTCAATCCCGTAATGGTTATCCACCATTGTAACGGTTGAATCATTAGAAAGAATAGTTCCCGGCGTGTGGAAGGCACGCACCCACCGGAACATATCTTCGGTCGTGGAATGGATGGACCCGGCGCCCCATGAGTTGTGAATGTTCTGGAGGTCGTAGTGGATATGTTTTCCGTCCATCGTGGTATACCCGGACGCACGGTTGGAGAAGACATCGCGGGCATTGTCCTGGCCGGTGCTATTCATACCGAGTGGCAGGAAAATGTTCTTTTTCAGGTAATCCTCATAGGACATGCCCGAAGCCTGCTCGATGATGTAACTGAGCGCGATATAGCCATTATTGGAATACGTATAACCCGATCCCGGCTCAAAGGTGAGGGGCAGGGAGGTTATCCGCTGCATGGTTTCAGGGAGTGTGAGATCGGTGGGGTCTGTGATGGAGAATGCCCCGTCTGACTGGACACCTGCGGTGTGGTTCAGGAGGTGGTAGATCCGGATGTCCTTCCATTTCGTCGCATTGGGGATATACAACGTGACCGGGTCGGTAACATTAAGTTTTCCCTGCTCCTGCAGTTTCATAATGGCGGCCGCGGTGAACTGCTTGGTGTTCGAGCCGACAGGCAATACGGTCCCGGGTGTATTGGGGACGGAGAACTCGTAGTTAGCCATACCGTAACCTTTCGAGAGGAGCACGGTATTACCCCGTGCCACAAATACTGCCCCGCTGAACCTGCCGGCATCGGTAAGTGCATTCATGTAATTGTCGAGCTTCTGGGATACTACCGCATCAGAGCCGTTAAGCGGCGTGACCGGGACCGCCATTGTCACGGCAGGCCTTTCCTGTGACGTTTGTTTTTCAACCGCAGACTGGGTGCATCCTGCAGCAAGGATTATGGCAATTCCGATAATGATAAGGAGGACGGGATGTGTCGCGGACATGATGGAAACATTCCGAATGTTGATTTAAATTATAATAAATGGTTGCTTTTTGTTACCTTGTTGAGGGATACCGATAATGCGTGGGGAATCTTCGGGAATCAGAGTCCGTATGGAGAGATAAGGTATTTTTCAATTCATTCAATGTGCATTTTCTGGAATCCACGCCAGTTTAAAATGGCCTGCAGTTTGATAGATCTATGTTGTAGCAGCGAGGATGTAGTATGTCTTACCGGGTGCGAACCTCCGGTACCAGGGCAGTTGTGGCTGCTGCATCTCCTGGATATACATTAAATCCCGGGAGGAGATACATCTGAATCCCGCGTGTTCCAGGTCGGATACCATTGTTTCCTCCGGTACTCCCCCGTCATAGGGGAGCAGGCGCCGGAGTTTTTTGTCATAGTGGCCGCCATGGGTATGACCGAAGATCTTTGTCAGCCCGTCGCTCAGAATCCGTTTTACCCGGGTTGAAAAGCACCTGTCCTTCCAGATACCATCAATGATGAGTACTAGGCCCCCTGATTTTAAGACCCGGCGCCATTCCTTCAGGGCAACCTTCGGGTGAGGGAGCGTCCAGAGGAGGTGCCGGTTGACAACCACGTCAAAAGATCCGTCATTGAACGGCAGGTGTTCAGCATCTCCCTTGCAGAGTTCGATCGAAAGGTTTTGTGCATTTCCTTTCTCTCGTGCTTTTGCTATCATCGACTCCGAAAGGTCGACCCCGGTAACCTGGTGTCCCATCTCGGCAAACAGAAGGCATATAACACCCGTTCCGCATCCTGCATCGAGCACCTTTTGCGGCGAGGCTGGAATGTTCCGGGCCAGTTCCTGTTTCCATGCGGTTTTTTCCGCATCAGTCCCGATCCCGTGGCCCGGGCAACTATCATACATTGCTGAAGACTGGTCCCAGCTTTTCCGGACTGCATCCTTGATCTCGCTATCGATCATGTACCTGCATTATGATGATCTCCTGGTGGTTTTTATAAATTTTCCATTTCTTTGGCCGCACTGAAAGAAAATCCTGACCTTACAGGAGTTCCGGGTTATATCGAAGCGAATTACCAACATAACCGGGATACCGGAGATGCAGAACCTGCCGGGGAATCATGACCCCTGCATCACCCCGGTTCAGTAAAGAGATTTCGCACTAAAAATAGGGGTAATGGTAAGTTTTCACAGGCTTCGCAGATCGGCATAGTATATTGTTGTGCAGGGTCCTGGTTGGGATGAGCAGCGAGATAGGTCATGAGTGGCCCAATCCCGGCGTTCATCGTCTCGATGTAGGCTGCTGACCAGGCATACTGCTGACAGAGCCCCGGGTCATACATTAATGGTTCATTTACAATTCATCAATAATAAGTATCACAGTTCAACGACGAATGGCCGATACAGAATGGGGTGGTGCTGGTTATCTCGCAGTATTCACGATATTATCCCTCCCGTTTAACTCCCTTCGCCAGTCGCTCGCACATCCTGCGAAGCTGAGGGGTGATGTCATTGGGATCAAGGATGACCTCAATAATGGACAGGTCCTTCGACTCCTTAGCTCCCGTGAGCGCTCCTGCAAGTTCATCTTCTGTCGTTACCAAGTAACCCCTTCCCATCCCGATGACATCCGGAATGCGGTGATACCGCCAGGGTGCGACATCATTGAACGGACCGTCGATCATGGGCCGTTCGGTACCGAACCCGCCATTATTCAGGACAATCACGATGGGATCCATCTGGTACCGGGCTGCCGTCGTTACCTCCATCCCCGTCATCTGGAATGCCCCATCCCCCACGAGGACCAGGGGTCGGAGGTCTGGGCGAGCAGCTTTGACACCGATGGCGGCTGGGACCGAGAATCCAAGGGAGGAATAATAGATGGGGCAGAGGAACTGGTGAGGCCGGGGAATCGTGATTGCCATAGCCCCCATCGCTGCGTCCCCTACATCTGCGATAACGACGTTCGATTCATCCACAAAGGAATCAAGAGCAAGGAAAAGCCGCTCTGCCGTGATTTTTGCATGTGTCGGGGAATAGGGGATTTTTCTCTTTTTCTGGGAAGGGGGCACCCCGTGGAGATCGTGGGGAAGGAATTGCATTCCAGACAATTCCGGTAGTGCCTCAAGTCCGGCTCCGCAAAACGACCGGGTCCCGATCCTGCACGAGTCGCCCGACAGGATAATCATCCGGTCCGGGTCCAGCGCTGCGGTATTTGCCCCCAGGTTTACATCGTTTAAAATAACCCCGAGGACGAGGAGACAGTCACTTGCTTCAACATATTCCCGTACCTGCTCATCCCCGATGACTCCCGCATACACCCCGAGGTACAGGGGGCTGGTCTCGTCGACCGCTGATTTGCCAAGCATTGTGGAAACAAGGGGGATATGGGCCTTCTCCGCAAGTGCCTGCACGTATGGCCCGAGATTGTTCCTGGCGATCTCTTCCCCAGCCCAGATTACCGGGCGGGAGGATCCATTCACTCGTGAAACAACCTTGTCCATAACTCCTGGAAGGATTGGTTCGTTATGGTTCCTTGCTGATGGAACGCCATGGATAGTTGAGGGTCTCCCGGGAATCATGCCTACGATATCCCTTGGAAGTTCGATGTAGCCAGGGCCCTTCTGGTGGCCAATCTCCGCAAGGACACGGTCAATCTCCTCGTATGCAAAATCAGGGTCGCGGAGTTCAGCAGATGCTACGGTGATACGTTTAAAAATGTTGAACTGGTCATTATATTCCCTGACCTTGTGGTGGAGAAGTGAGAATTTCTGGCGCTCCTGCCAGCCGGGAGCGCCGGCAATAACCAGTACCGGGGATTTCTCTGCATAGGCCTCGGCTGTTGTATTCACGACCTTGAACCCCCCGACGTTGTATGTAACACACACTACACCGAGACCGTGGATCCGTGCATAGGCGTCTGCTGCAAACCCTGCTCCCTGTTCATCGCAGGTATTGATTACCTGGAGCGGGCTCCTGGTCAGCATGGCATAGAAATTCAGGATATAATCTCCCGGTACCCCGAAGACATGCCTGGCTCCGGCTTCGTAGATTCTCTGGATCAGGTATTCGCCGATGCCCGGGCGGGAACCTGTAGCCGATCTCTCATCCATGTGAAAAAGAGGTGATTGCGATATATAGGCTTTTAGATGGCATTACCCTGCTGATGGCTGAATGGTGGCTGGTGCATGGCGGGCAAGACATAATACCGGGTAACAGGGTATATAGAACGGTTTATTGGTCTTTAAGGCCTGGAAGTACGACCGTAGAGAAATTCTCGTTCATTTACAAAGAAGAGTCATTTATTGTTCACCAAAATTCCTCAACGGCCTTTGGAGGGAAGTTCCAAAATTCACTTACTACCGCGATTCTAAGCAAACCTCCCAAATACTGGAGCCGGATTAGGTACTGTTTCAAGTCATCTGATAATGATTTGTTTTTTTTAACGGTTCAGAGAAAAAAAGAGGTATTCATCCGGCAGGAGGATAGGATCACCCCCTTATTCCTGTCTCATCTGCAGGATCACCGGATTATTATTCCATGCTGTACTTCTGTTTCAGCTGCTGCCAGTATGGGTCCTTCATGAGTTGCAAAAGCCCGTCATTAATAATCGCCTGCAGCCCCGGGTCGGTCTTCCGGATAGCAATTGCAATCTTCTCCTGTGACGGGGTCGTTCCTATGATGACGAGTGATTTCCCTTTTATCGCCCGTTGCTGGGATGGTGACTGGACAATAGATGCATCAAACGTCCCCTTTTCAAGGTTATTGGTAAGTGTCGTAATATCCGGGTAGAGGGATAGGTTTGAAGCCGGCATCTTCCCGGTCTGAATGAGAGTGTTATTTACCCAGTCCGCCTCGTTCGTCCCCGTCTGTGCCCCGATCCGGAGCCTGCCTTCATAAAGGTCCTGCATGGTGATATTAGACCCTTTACGGGCTGCAATGCTCATGTTAACGGCGTAGTACGGGGTTGAGAAATTCACCAGTGCCAGCCGCTTCTCCGTAATAGTCATCCCCGAGGCGATCATATCGATCTTGCCCGCCTGCAGCATAGAAATGGCGTTCTCCCAGGGGACGGCAACGAATTCAACATCAAACCCTTTCTTTTCTGCAATCCAGCGGGCTGCCTCGATGTCAAACCCTGAAATATTCCCCGCCGAATCCTTTGAAGCGAACGGGGGGAAATCGGCGTCGACACCGATGATGTAATGTGGCCGAACTTCCTTTGGTGCTCCGGTGGTCTGCACCGGTCCCGGGGCTTTCTGTTCTGAGGTGCACCCGGCAACGAAAAGGAGCAAAACCAGGAGGGCAATAAAAATAATTACTGTTCTTTTCATAGTTTTATCCAAGGTGGGGTCAGAATTTATATTTTTGTAGCCTGGCTACCCGGTCTCCGAACCCGGCGCGAAGGTTAGTGGTGGAATGAAATGGTACCCTTTCACAATAGCATCAATGGTCTTCGTATGAACCAGGCAGACGATCTTAAAGAAACCATTTTCAAATCGAAATATAATGGGGCATTATTTCTTTATCGGAATCCGGACCCTGGGTGTGGTGATCAGTATGAACCCTCCGGACACTCGTCCGGTATACTGACCGCGGGATAACGGAATGTGTGAATATGCCGGAAATATACTCCCTATATCGGTGCCGGGGATACCAGCATACCTATACATAATCCGGGAAACAAAACCCATTATAGTCAATATTCGGAGCCCTAACGATGGATCCCCCCGGTCGTTTTCAGACAACTTCTACCCAGCCCCTCTTTGGAATGGCTGCTGGTGAAGCATTTCGCGAGAGACTCAGAAGTGGCCGCATTCTGCCGCTCTGTGGTGTTTATGATGCCTTTTCTGCACTGGTGGCGGCAAAACGGTTCGAAGGAGTTTTTTGTAGTGGGTTCGGCTTTGCTGCAAGCCAGTATGGTCTGCCTGATATCGGCTATGTCAACTGGCGTGACATCCATGATTTTGCATCCCGGGTCCGTCATGTTTTGCCGCATACCCATCTGCTTGTTGATATCGATGACGGGTATGGGGAAGAAGTGATATCCGCAAACACGGTCAACCTGCTCGAGGCCGCCGGGGTTTCTGCCGTAATGGTCGAGGACCAGAAGTGCCCGAAACGGTGTGGCCATTTTGAGGGAAAGCAGGTCCTGCCAGTGGAACAGTTCTCCATAAAACTGAAAGGTGTCCTCTCCGCACGAAAGAGCCTGTTCGTGATTGCCAGGACTGATGCAACTGACATGGAGGGCGGACTCGGCCGGGCCATACAATATGCAGAGGACGGGGCAGATGGGGTCATGATAGAAGCAGTCCGTGATCTCGACTTTGTCCGCAGGGTTGTCCGCGAGGTCCGGGTCCCTGTGATGGTGAACCAGCTCTTCGGAGGGGTAACGCCTTGCTGGACACTCCAGGAGCTGCAGGACGCCGGTGTCTCTATCGCTATGTTCAGCACCCCCTGCCTGTTCGCAGCGCAATACGGTATGGAAAAGTATCTTGACCAGATGGTCAGTTTCGGGAAGCTCCCTTCACAAAACACGGTTGATATGCATGACTGTGTCCGGATCCTCCACAAACCGCCGAATTATGACAATTCCTCAGGATAAACTACGAATGAATGGGGCTGGAGCACAAACGCCCATGATACGAAACTACCTGGTGTCAAAGGGATTCAACGGTCAGCAACCATGGATACTCTCGTCCTGTTAGGTATTGCGTTTCTTGCAGCAGTCGCAGCAGGACTGATCAATGCCGTTGCAGGAGGGGGGACCCTGGTTAGTTTCCCGGTCCTGATGGCCCTTGGACTACCGCCTGTTTCTGCGAATGTGACCAATACCATAGGACTTTGCCCCGGGTATTTTGGCGGTATATTCGCCCAGCGGAAAGATTTAACCGGCCAGAAAAAACGGCTCACAATACTCCTGCCACTAAGTATCGTCGGAGGTATTGCGGGTGGTGTGCTGCTGATCCAGACCGGGGAGAACTCCTTCAGGACCCTGGTCCCCTGGCTCATCCTTTTTGCTTCGCTTCTCCTTGCCGTGCAGGTCCCGGTGAAACGGTGGCTCCAGTCGAGGTCTGGAAAAATCAGTCCGGGTGCTGCCGGGGGTATCGGAGCATTAATCCTGCTGTTACTTGCTGCAGTTTACGGGGGATATTTCGGGGCTGGCGCCAGTGTAATCGTGATTGCGGTGCTTGGCCTGATCTATGATGACTCTTTTACCCGCCTTAATGTTTTAAAACAGGCAATATCCTTTAGCATTAACATATCTGCAGCAGTGTACTTTATCTTTTCAGGGATGGCAGAATGGATGATTGTCCTGGTTATGGCCGCAGGGTCGATCGCCGGGGGGTTTGCCGGAGGTTCGTTTGCCGGACTGGTAAAGCCTGATACACTTCGCTATGTGGTTGTATGTATTGGGATCACGGTATCGCTTATATATTTCCTCCTTGGGTAACCGGCCGGTTTCAATAGGCAATCCCAAAGAGTTCGCATAACAATCTCTCCGGGCATGGCCCGAATCTGATGTTTGATCACACCACCCATGATGTAACAAAGCCTGTCGGGTGGGAACTGCTTACTTCTCCGCACGCTAAATTTCACATTCTCCATGTTACAATCTGGTGTGGGTGGGGCCCCGGTCTCATGTTCTGATAACGAGATGGATAATGTACAGACATCCCCAGATACTTGCGATGATCAGAAAGACCATCGCCCAGCCGAGCACCATCCCGGCCATTTCCGCGGCTGCCGGTATTGGTGTATAGGAACGGAAAACAAGCCACATTCCCAATAATGAGAACGATATTACCCACAGAAGGGCGCAGATATAAAAAAACGGATCTCTCGCGTTCTTTTTTATCTTTTCCATTAAATTTTTCACGGTTATAGAAATTAATAAATGTATCTGTACCTGGTACCAGGAGTCGTATACGGGAACCCACATGAACCCTGGGTAATTTTTTTGCATTACGATGTGGGTATCAATGAACGGCGCACAGGTCGTCAATTATCCGGTATTCTATGAGTTTTAGATCGTGGTCAAGTGTTTGAATGATACAGAAACGGGAATTATCCCTGCATCTGTGAAACTTGTTATTGAGCAATTCTTTCGTGAAATTGGTACAACCGGTAGAATTGCCCTCCAATCTCCCCGTCGGACCTCGTTGGCTAAGTACCGGCCAGGTCCTGATCATCTGGCATTCACTCTGGGATCACTGCATCCCTGGCAATCATAATACCCCCAAAAACATCTCCACATATTGACCATCAATTCAT
>JBAXTR010000329.1:0-2326 GCA_037130095.1 Methanomicrobiales archaeon | reverse complement strand
CCAATAATCGGTTCTCATTGGCTAAGGATCTTTCGGTCAACCGCGTAAGTCCTAATTGACTCCAAAGGTAACGATACAGGGATATTTTAAGAAGGAAAAAAGCCAAATAGAATTAGACAAAGGCGTAGCGAGGTGACTGAATGCCAACGAGTAAGAAACAACTGGTGAAGCTGAACCAGGCGAAGAAGGTCAAGGCTGAAGAGCTATCGAAGCAGGCGGCTGCGGGTAGCCAGGAGGCCAAGAAGAAGCTCAAGAAGCTCGAGAAAAAGCTCAAGTGAGCCTCCGGAATCACTATTTTTACACAATTATCTTTTGACAACTTTCACAGTCAACCATGTGTTATTTTAAAAAATCCTGAAGAAATAAGTAGGAAATTAATATAAAAATATCATACAAAAAGCGAACAAGTACGTTCGTTTTGGATACATCGCTTTATTTTAATGATTTGAAGTGATACATCCCTTTCGGCACGTTAATCTCAAACCGGGCTCCTTTGCCTGCCACCCCTGTCTCCTTAATGGTTATCCCGGTCAGCGAAAGGACTTCACGCACGAGGAACATCCCGAGGCCGGTATTCTTACCAAACCCTCGTTCAAAGATCTTTTCTTTTTCATCAGCCGGAATGCCAATTCCATTATCTTCCCATAGGATAGTAAGCACATCCTCGGCTAGCCTGGACGATACCCTGATTTCGGTCACATGCTCACCATGCCGGGAAGAGTTGTCAAGCAGGTTGTAAAAGACCCGTTCGAGCATCGGGTCGGCATATACTTCAATGTCTTCCACGTCAGCAATCAGCCTTATCGTTGAAGGGAGGTGTGGACTAAGGGCAATGATGATATTAAGGTCCTGCCATTGTGGTTCATGGGTTCCAAGGTTTTCATAGACCTTCGTGAACTCGATCTGGGACCGGATGGCCTTTGTGGCCGATTCAATATTGCTAAAATAATCCGAAACCAGGGGATTTTTCAATTCGATTTCTGCCAGGGAGAGGTATCCAAGAATGGTCGTGATTTTATTCAGGATATCGTGCCGTGTAATGCCAGAAATCAGGTTCAGCTGCCTGTTTGACTGCCGGAGTGCCGCTTCGGCTTCTTTTCGCTTGGTGATATCCAGGACAAATGCCACACCTTCAAATCGGTTCTCGTCGAGCATGGCGCCCGCCAGGATAACCGGGATTCGCGTCCCGTCTTTCCTGATGTATTCCTTTTCAAATGCTACCTTGTTGACACCATATGTTGTGAGTTCTGCAACGGAATTATCATCAACAGATGTAAATTCAGGAGGGGTCAGGGTGAACCCGTTAAGCAGCCCTGCTTTCATGTCTTCCCGTGTGTAACCGACCATTTCGAGGAATTTGTCGTTGGCATCGGTAATTTCTCCGTCCATATTCCAGAATATTACGCCGAACAGACCCGATTCATAGAACCTGCGCAGACGTTTTTCACTTGCCTGCATTGCCGCTTCGGCTTCTTTTCGTTCGGTAATATCTGTAACAATCCCTTCAATTGCGATGGGATGCCCGCACTCATCCGTGATTAAAATGTTCCTCTGATGAAACCAGCGGTTTTTTCCGGCCCGATCGATGATCTGGTATTCGTAGAACGGGGGCATCTCTCCTTTTAGCAAGGCTTTCCACTCTTGTCTGAAATATTGCTGCCAGTCAGGGTGGATTATTTTTTCCGGGAGACAGGGGTGGGAATAGTGTTCTTCAGGGGTGTATCCCGTAAGTTGTACTGATGCGGGATTGACATATTCGTACTTTCCATCCGGGAGGGACATCCGGTAGATCATATCCGGTGAATTTTCTGCGAGCCTCCGGTATTTCTCCTCGCTCTCCCGCAGTGCCTTTTTGGTCCATTTATCCCCCATAGCGTTGATATTGCAAGCAACCATATGTTGATCCCATCCATATTATACATCAGGTAGCTGGAGACCCTGAAAATTTTCCGGATAATGTTTAACTATCACCAGAGGGTCTAAATTCCTTGCTGAAAGAAAAATTGCCGGATATGCCAGATAACTACCTGCCCGTCTCAATAAGACTCCCACCCGCATCATGTAAAGGAACCCGTCATCCTGCTGTTTATTTCCTAATGTACAATAAGAAATAGATATGAGTTTGGAATTGTTACACCACCCGATATAACAGGTATTATCGCTTTGTTTTGGATTATAATATCAAAAGGGCTCCATTTTCGGTACACAAAAAATTCGTGTTCCCGATTGGATATCCGGAATTGCAGTACCTTTCCTGCATATAACAAAATAATAGGACTTACGCGGTTGACCGAAAGATCCTTAGCCAATGAGAACCGATTATTGG
>JBAXTR010000328.1:0-2333 GCA_037130095.1 Methanomicrobiales archaeon | reverse complement strand
ATGGAACATGTTGATGGAAAAAATGCCGGAAAAGTCGTACTATTTGCGCTCTCTACCTGTGGGTGGTGCGGTAAGACCAAGGAATTATTAAAAGAACTCGGGATCGCCTTTGATTTCGCCTATGTAGATCTCCTTCCTGCCCAGGAAATGGATGATGCAATTGCACTCATCGAAAAATATAACCCTGCGGGATCATTTCCAACACTCATCATTAACGAAAGCAAAGTAATAATCGGGTTCAGGGAGGAAGAAATCAGGGGTGCATTCCGGAAATGAACGAGGTAGAGATAAGTGATGAGGGAGTGGAAACCAGGTACAAGGTACTTGACAGGGAAGCCCGGGAGGGGGGCTACCATATCAACCCGGATGAGGAGTTTACAAAAGAACTTGTCCATGGGTTACTTGTGAATGAAGCCCGTTATGGATATCCTGCGTGCCCCTGCCGCCTCTCGAAAGGAATAAAAACAGAAGATCTCGATATCATATGTCCCTGCGATTATCGTGACCCCGATCTTGACAGGTATGGGGCATGCTATTGCGCACTGTATGTATCTGATGCAGTACTCTCCAAAATCCAGCCCCTTTCCCCGGTACCGGAACGCAGACCCCCCAGGTCTGAAAGAAACAGCAGGAAGACGATTCAGACAACGAAGATTGGATCACTTTCTTTCCCGGTCTGGCGCTGCAGGGTTTGTGGCTACCTCTGCGCCAGGACTGAACCACCACTGGTGTGTCCGGTTTGTAAGGCTAAAAAAGACCGGTTTGAAAGGTTTATGTGAAGCGGCTGATTCATGAATTTTCGTATCATTGTCGGAAAGATATTATTCAACCTTTTTCCCCGATCAATGACTGAAATTGGCAAATAGCCAGACAATCAGTCGCCAAAAAAATATGATAGCCCGGTTTTCCCGGGCTTTCGTTTTTATGAGGGGTGTAAATGAATGGTACGGATGAGGGATCTAATCGATTCCTTTGTGTGGATTATCCGGTACCCGATTTGGTGCAATAATTATTAATTGAATACCGCTGCCGAAATGAGAAAAATATGTGGTTTTTCTCCGGGCATCCTTAAACACAATTCGGTCTATACATATTACTATGAATTAGATATATAATTATCTGATAAAATAAGGCCAGTATATTTTTTAATTTATCGAAAATTAATTGTAAAGCTCCGCCATTTTGCAATAATAAGTCATAATGTCAGATAATTTATAGAAAATGGGAAAACTATTATGGAGTCGTCAGAATACACTACTTCGCCAGGTAAAATTTATTAATACAAGCAACATATGGTTATAATCGATGATGAGCAATTAAATGGTCGTAATATAAGTTCATTCCTGCAATAATTATTAATGCGCGTTATAACACTAGATTTCGCCATTTTTCAGATATCGTGCAAATATCTGAACCATCAAATACTCACGCTTCAATGATTTATTATGGCAAATGATATCACCATTGAGGTGATTGGACTCCGTGACTCGTTCTGTTCACCTTTTGCATGTGATGAAGAGAGAAGTTGCGGCCTTTCAGATTGTTACCCGATGGGGAGTCTGGTACGGGCATTCGAAGTACTGCAGAAAACACTTGAGAAGGAGTACGGTGACACCGTATCGTTGAAACTAACCCTTATTGACGATGAGGTCCCACCACATATCGAAAAAATTATCTCAGAACACTATCCTCCGATACCCATTATCCTTGTGAACGGGAAAATTACACCTGTTGGCAGGGTATCATTACCGTTAATAAAAAAAGAGATTGAGAAATGCAGGACCTGAATTATACAATTTTTGTGAGCATCCCCGTTTCAAGATCATAGTACAGGCCATGGACCTGTATACTCTTCTTCGCGAGGGCTTCCTTTACAAGGGGATACGTTTTTAAATGTTCGATCTGCAGCCGTACATTCTCCTGTTCGATCATCCTTGATCGTTCTTTTAACTCCGCTGCAGTAGTTGGTTTAGTAATCTTTGCATCCACTCGTTTTTTCGCATCCATTGCGTTGTTCAGCCAGTTTGGGATATAAACATCATCAAGGTCCTTGTCAAGGGCTTTTATTGCCCCGCAATCAGAATGCCCGCATATAACAATATGCTTGACCTGGAGATGTTTGATCCCGTATTCAAGAACAGTTGAAAGGTTCCAGTCATTGTTAGGCGCCATATTCCCGATATTCCGGTGAATAAACAGAGTTCCCGGTTCTGAATCCGTGATATGGCCGGTCTGGAGCCGGGAGTCGGAGCACCCTATCCAGAGCACCTGCGGTTTCTGTCCCTTTGCCAGCTCATTATAAATGCCGATTTTATTCTTAAACTGTACACTCC
>JBAXTR010000327.1:0-2348 GCA_037130095.1 Methanomicrobiales archaeon | reverse complement strand
CCATTATCCTAATACTCCTTGTCGTAGGTTTCTTCCTTATTATTAATACGCTCTATACACTCTTTGTTATCTTCACAATCGCCAATATCACCTACTTCGTCATGAACCCGGTGAAAATTTTTATCGCAATAAAAGGGTTCACCGGACCAAAGGAGGGTGTCCGTGTTTCAAAAGAAGATATCGACAATATCGATGAATCAAAGCTTCCTGTCTACACAATTCTTGTCCCGATGTACCGTGAAAAGAATATGTTACCCCACATCCTGAAAAATATTCATAGTTTAGATTACCCAAAAAACAAACTCGATGTCAAACTTCTGATGGAAGAAGAGGACGAGGAGACCCTCGGTGAAGCACGTTCTCTCGGCCTCTTTGGTTCGATCGAAAAGATAATTGAGCCAATGAATGAGGCGGAATATCGGGAATTCCTGAAGATATTTGATCCGGTTATCATACCAAAAGCTGAGATCAGGACAAAACCAAGAGCCTGTACATATGGGCTGTACCGTGCTAAGGGTGAGTATGTTGTTATTTACGATGCCGAGGACTACCCTGAACCTGATCAATTGAAGAAATCAGTTATAGCATTCCGAAACATCGGGAGTGATTATGCCTGCCTTCAGTGCCTTCTAAATTATTACAATCCCCGGGTAAATATTCTCACCCGGTGGTTTACTATCGAATACTCGTACTATTATGATTATTTTCTTAAGGGCATGGATAAAATCGGCGCTGCAATACCCCTTGGGGGAACGAGTAATCACTTCCGTGTAAAACAAATACGGGAGATTGGCGCCTGGGACCCGTATAATGTGACCGAAGATGCGGATCTCGGGGTCAGAATTGCCCGTCGCAATTTAAAAACAGGGATGCTTGATTCGCATACGTACGAGGAGTCGGTTTCAACCGTCAGAGGCTGGATTAACCAGCGTGCACGCTGGGTTAAGGGTTTCATAATAACCTGGCTGGTACATATGCGTCATCCACGCATTTTATTCAAAGAACTTGGATTGAAACGTTTTGTTATATTCCAGCTTACATTTGGCGGGAACTTCTATATGCCCCTAATGAACGTGCTTCTCTGGAGTGTTTTCATTGTAGCAATACTGGTCCCGGAGTCAAATGCAAGCTGGTTTAGTTTTCTACCCTTTGCATACCTGGCAATTTTCAATCTTATTGTAGGAAATCTTACGTATGTTTTCCTTTTGTTATACGCGACGTATAAAGAACGCCAGTATGACAGTCTTCCGCTTGTATTCTTATCACCGATATACTGGATACTAATGAGTATCGGGGCATGGAAAGGCCTGATCCAACTTATCAGGAACCCTCATTTCTGGGATAAAACGGCTCATGGCACAGAGTTAGCAACAGGAAGGAGTGAAGGACCTGACCAGGAGGTAAAGAAGTTAACACGGATATCAGTTGAGGTCCCAACTTTCAGAAAAGGGATGTCAAAACCCACATTTGTCCAGGTCTTAACATCGGTTGTACTGGCCGTGATTTTGATTTTTGGAGTGCTTATGCTGCCAATTTATTTTCATATTCCGGTCAAAATGGATCAACCAGTTCCTGGACCCACCAATGCAACTCAGGACCAGGTACCTGCAAAAATTTTAAAATTTCCTGAAATTGTCCTTATCTCAAATTTTATCGATAAACAACTGAATTTCACGAATAGTATAAAGCAAGAGATATCTCTCCATACAACCGGGAATAACCCTGCGGCCTCATCATTTCCGTTAAACACTGCTCATGGGTGGAAATTCCGGGCTGACCCCAACAACCCCTGGACCTGTGATAATGGCGGGATCCGACTAAAAAATAAGGTAAAATGGACCTTTACGACAGGATACATGGGTCAGTCCAGCCCTGCGGTTGCAGATGCGGTGATTTATATCAGGGGCCAGGATGGCAGGGTATACAAGATTAATGTGTATACCGGCCACGTGGGTCTGAGCTTTTTCGACAGGTTTTATGGGTTCAACCAGCCCCGCTGTCCCCGGTGGGGTTGTTTATATCGCTCGCCTCACGGGCAGGTGGTGTGGGTATCTTGGATGGGATTACGGTGTCGTTAATAACATCCTGACCTGGAATGACCAGATGAATGATGCGCTTTATGGGATCACGATGGAGCAGTTACCGCTTCTTTCTTACTACCCTGTCCCGTTTTTGCTATCTCTCATGGTCATCATAGCACGTCGGGATTTGCCGTAAAACCTCTTCATAAGCGATATTCATCCTGAATATTTTATCCCTGATTGACATCGACCAGCGAAATGCACCGGGCCTGAAACCGACAATCCGCAGTAAAGAAATCCAATCTTTGAAATTCTTTTAACCGCAAG
>JBAXTR010000326.1:0-2349 GCA_037130095.1 Methanomicrobiales archaeon | reverse complement strand
GTATCAAGCTGTGGACTGGTGATCCTATGATCTGCAATCTCACGCATGTATTTGAATGAACAAACCCATGTACTGACAATGGCTGAAGGTCCGGAATTCAAGTGGAAGCAATGCCTGGTGATCAGGTCAGATCTAAAAATGAGTTGTGGCAAAATGTGCGCACAGGTCGGACATGCGGTGATACTTGCCTATGAGCGGGCGGATAGCACAGCAAGGAAAGGCTGGTTTTCTGAAGGCCAGAAAAAAGTTGTCCTGAAAGTTACCGGAGAGCGCCCACTGTTTGAACTGAAAGTTCTTGCCGAAAATGCCGGTATCGCCGCCGCACTGGTGCAGGACGCCGGCCTTACCGAGATTGCCCCCGGTACTGTTACCGCGCTTGGGCTTGGCCCGGCAAGGACCGAAGCCCTTGACAAACTAACCGGAGACCTTTCCCTTCTATGAGACAAAGCCCGTTCCCCCTTGAGCAGGAACTCGGTATGCGATATTATGCGAGTGACAGCACTGGTATCGGGGGAAAACTCCGCACCACAGCCGACGATTTTTTAGTCGAAGAGATAACCGTTGCGGTTGGAGATTCCGGGCCGTACCTCATCTGCAAACTGACCAAGAAAGACTGGGAACTCCAGCATGCCGTGAAAGAACTGGCAAAAAGGCTGGGTATCAGCCACCGCCGGATCGGATGGGGCGGCACAAAAGACCGTCATGCCGTAACAAGCCAGCTGATATCGCTTTATGAAATAACGCCTGAACAGATTGCTGATGTCTATATGAAGGATATCAGGCTCGAAGTGCTCGGCCGTTCACAGTTCCCGTTGTCCCTCGGCAGCCTGAAAGGGAACCGCTTCGATATCACCATCAGGGAACTAACGGGAGATACCATTGAAGCACAGGTAACATCGGTAACTGAAACTGCATCGGCAGGACTTCCCAACTATTACGGTGTGCAGCGTTTCGGGGTTATCCGGCCCCTTACCCACCGTATTGGCGAAATGATTCTTAAAGGGGACTATGAACGTGCCGTAATGACCTATATCGGCCAGTCATTTCCCAATGAGCCTGAAGAGAACCGTAAAACCCGGACGATATTTTTTGAGACCCGTGATTCACGTGAAGCGCTTCACCGTCTTCCCGTTTCCATGTCATACGAACGTTCGATGCTCCACCACCTCATCAATCACCCTGAGGATTATAAGGGTGCCCTGAAAGTCCTGCCCCCAAAACTACTTTCGATGTTTGTATCTGCATTCCAGTCCTGGTTGTTTAACAGTGCACTCTCTCTGCGGTTTGACCAGGGCACGGCAATTGATGAACCCGTCCCGGGTGACCTGTTGATCTTTGAAAACGGCAGGGAGGACCGAGTTACGGTGCAGAACCAGGGAATTGCTGCTCAGCATATTAAGAGAGGAAGATGTATTGTTGCAATTTTTATGCCCGGGTCTATAACGGCGACCCAGGGGCATTCCGGTAGCGCCATTGAGCATCTCCTTGAGGAGCAGGGTATTGGCGCGGAGCATTTTGCAGAAGCACAGGAATTTGTTCACTCCCGGTTTAACGGCGCTCTTCGCCCAATTTCCCTTATGACCCTAGTTGAGGCCATTCTGAATGAGGACAATGTCAGGCTGCAATTCACCCTGCCTCCCGGTCACTATGCAACGACGGTCTGCCGTGAGTATATGAAAACAGACCCGCTCCGGATGATATAACGAAAAAAAGTTAGAGAGAATCACTCTGCAGGGGACTTGTATTGCACATCGTACTCGGTAACGAGGTTAGTCCCACAGAGATAGTGCTTTTTCAACCCAAGCCGGATCATTTCATCCTCGGAATCAATATGCATACCACCGACCAGTGACGGGGTATCCGCTCCGCCTACTATGAACGGGAGGTGAATAAGCCGTATCTCATCGACGAGGTGGTGGTGAAGCATATGCCAGTTCAGGGTAGGACCACCTTCCACCATCATTCTGCGGACCCCAAAGTCCTTCCAGAGCAGGTGCATAAGGAGGGGGAGGTCAACCCGGTCCTCACCTGCCTGGACTACATGCACCCCTTTGTCCCGGATTGCTAAAATCCGCTCTTTTGGGGCCTGGTTTGAGACCGCAATGACCGTTGGGGCCCCGGGCCCGAGAACATTAGAAGTCAGGGAAATATCAGCATTACTGCAGGGGATTACACGGAGCGGGCTTTTCCCTGTAACAAATCGCACGGTCAGGAATGAATTATCGATCTTAATCGTATTTGAGCCGACCATAATTGCATCACATTCGGCCCTTGTCCGGTGGAGGAGAAGTTCTGTCTCGTGGGACATATATTTCATCAGGATCTTGCTTGAAGTCCCTTTTTTGAGCG
>JBAXTR010000325.1:0-2381 GCA_037130095.1 Methanomicrobiales archaeon | reverse complement strand
TTTTTGTTCTGGATGAGTGAAAAAGAGGTAAAGCATTTATCGCAGAACCGGATCCGGCTTTCCCCGTACCCTCCGGGTTACCTGTTCACGAATTCTGATAAAGGCGGGATCGGCAGGATCTCTCGGATGGGGGAGATCAACTGGCAGGATTACGGAAACAACCGAAGGTCGTTTTGACAGGATGACAATCCGGTCAGCGAGATAGACCGCCTCCTCAGGACTCGACAGGTGACCAGCCCGGTAAAAATCATATATATGAGCAAAATCAGCGTTCCATTGTCCGGAGAGAGGACAATGCTGTTCAGTAATTACACCGTATTGATCTCTTCTCCCTCTTGAAAGCCGCAATTTGATAGTCCTTAATCTGTGGGTTATGCGAAAGTCCTAAATCCCTGCCGGCTCCACAGGTTCATAAGGAGTATTTATGGAAATTACCGCCAGAAGAGCAGGTGAACAGCTGGTCCTTTCCTTATCCGGGAGAATGGATGGGACCGGAGCACTGCAGGTAGCATCTGCCATCCAGCAGAATCTCAATGATCATGACACGGCCATCATCTTTGATCTTATCGGTGTGGACTACTTAAGTTATGCCGGGCTCCGGGTCTTTCAGGACAGTATCCGGAAGATGAAGGAACGAAAAGGGCATATAGCCGTCTGCGGACTCCAGGAATTCGTCCGGAAACTCTTGACATCAGGGGGTTTTATCAAAGTCCTGTCGGTATATCCAACCGTTGAGGATGCACTCGCAGGTACCGAAAAGAAAACCGTGCCTTCCACAAGCATGATTCAGATTGCCGGGAGCGGATGGTCGCTCTCCGCCGAGCACCTCGCGGACAAACCCTGCACTCTCGCAGTTACCGGAGATCAGCGTGCCATACATGAGGGAAAGGTCACCCTGAACGACGTGCAGGCAACCCGCGGGTGTTTTGCAGGGTTCTGTGTCGGCATCGGGGCGATGGGGAAGAACCGGGATATAGCAGCTCCGCTGGTGGGCGAGATGATCAGCATTGGCGGGACGGTCTACTGGATCCCGACCGATGGCCACCTGACCCCGGATTTCTTCACAGCAAAAGACTCAGAATCCGGCGGCATGAAGTCCTTCTCTCTTTTTAATGTCGCATTCACAGGCCCGTTTACGGATATGATCCGCATTGCGTCAGAACAACCCGAAGGCATGACCCTTGCCGAAGTGTACAAGGGCATCTTCCGGTACGCAAAACAGAAGTATCCCGATTTCAAGGGCGTCTGTGCCATTGCAATGAAAGCGACGATCGGCGGCCTTTGCAGCTCCGATATGAAGACCTCGCTGCTCGCTGCATGCGCCGAACAGAGCGCAAAGGGTCCGGTTGCCATGCCGGGCGGAAAGACCGTGACCAGTTTACCGTTCGACGTTAGCGTGCCGGAAAAAATTTCGGTGGTTGACGTCAAGCCCCAATATTCCGGGGATATTCTCATCAGTGTCGGGTATGGCATTGATCTTACGGTGGCACAAAAGGCATTTTCCACAGAGGTCCTCCCGGCGCTCTTTTACACGGACGCACGGACGAAAGACAATCGTGTTTTCCTGTACAACAAAGGGGCAGTCTTCAAAAACCTCTCATGGGATAATGCCGCAGATTTCGAGTTCCAGATCAAAACGGCCCCGGATACCGGGGAGTTTGTTGCAATGCATAATCTCTTAAACATCACAAAGGTCAAGTCAGCACTCATCGGCATTTCGCCGGTATCTGCCATCAGGAAAGAGAAGTAATACAACCGAATCCGGCCACTTAAAAAACAACAATGATACCCCCTCTTTTTTATTCCGGAACATGCTCCCTGCAGGGTGCACACGCGAGCGTCAGAACAAATTCCGTGGACCACGGGTCACTATGATGAGCGGGTTTCAGAAAAAACGCCGGCCGCTCTCGCTCATCTTTTATCTGATCGGCTTTATTGCGCTCATCATTGGTATTGTGGTTGTCGGAGCACTCGCAATTTCGTATATTCAGGCAAAAGAAGAAATCCAGCAGGACTATGCGATCCTCAAGAACAATACCGGGAACAATGCGGTGGAATCCGTCTGGCTGGTCAATAAAGGACTCGAACTGTTAGACGAGCCCTTCAACCCGCCGATGATGCGATCGCTTGATGTGTTTAAGGATGCGTACATACAAAGTGGAAACGATCCTTCACGGATTAACCTTTCACGGATCAGCTCGGATATTGCACCGGAATTCTCCGGTACGGCAAACCTCTATATCTTCAACGAGGATGGGATCATTGAATATTCCACACTTCCCGAGATGCAGGGGATTGATTTCCGGCAGTATCCGGATTTTTATCAGTCGCTGACCCGGGTCCGGCTGGGCTCGAACTTTTCTGCGGATCCTGTTGTACGG
>JBAXTR010000324.1:0-2393 GCA_037130095.1 Methanomicrobiales archaeon | reverse complement strand
CTGCTATTGTTTAGCCTGATCATTCACATTTATCAATCCATGTGTTGTATGGCCCCAGGATTTACCAGCTTTTTTAATTCTTATTAATGCAAGAAACATGAAAATAAATCCTTTTGGCAGTAAAAGAACTGCTTTTAAAGTGCTGTAGTTATAATATTTTTTAGGAATTGAGATCAGCAGAGAGAATATGCAGAGAGCCGTATTTGCAATCCATATGTAAGTAAACACAAGCGGATTGAATAAAAGGGAAAGGAACAAAACAATGACTAAGAAACCAAGAAGAAAAATCCGGGGTGGCAGAAGTTGTTGCAGCACCTTGTCAAAAAGTTCGATATTTCCTTTAAGAATGAGTTGTTTCGCACTCCATAGAAAGTATCTTTTCGCGTAGATGAACTGGTTTGCCAGCCATCGGGTCCTCTGTACGATAAAGACTTCCGATTTCTGAACCTTCTCATCAAATATCCAGGCGTTGTCGAGGTATTCGATCTTTTTCCCGTTGTTGATCAGTTTTATTTCCAGTTCCTTGTCTTCACCGGTCGAGTCAATATTTGACATATAGTCCTTGAAGAGCTGGTAACGAAAAGCCATGCCAGAGCCAATCAGGGCCGATGACAGACCAAGAGCACGGTGGCCCTTGCGGAAGATCCGGTTATTGATTTCCTCGCTTACCGAATCAAGCACTGCAAAGGCAGTGTTCCTGTTTTTCGCGGTTCGGTGGCCCTGTATGGCTTCATAGCCGCAGTTTAACGAATCGTTCATCTTTGCCATGCAGTCCTTTGCCATGACATTATCGGCATCAAGTACGATCACAGCATCATAGATGTCGGGTAGAATGGACATCGCTTTATTGATCGAATTGGATTTTGAACTTTTCTCGAGTTCAACTTCGATGACTTTAATGGGAAGCTGTTTCAGCAAAGCAAGAGTTTCAGGTTTAAACGAATCAGCGATCACTGCAACATCATAAAATTCTTTAGGATACTCCTGTTCCAGTGCATGTGCAGCAACTTCAACGATAACAACATCTTCCTTATAGCCAGGGATAAGAACGACAAACCTGTTGATTTTTTTTCCGGTGGGAGTTTTGCAGCGGCGATTGAATAATCCGGCAACAGAGAAGAGTAAAAAGTAGAGGGTTGAAAATGACAAATAGGTTAAAATTATTATTTGTATAATCATCAAAATTGTCACAATTATCTCTTTCACCATACTATTCAATATTCCGGAAAGCAATGCAGACTTGCAAATATAGCCTAAAGAAGATGCAAATCCAAAACTTCTTTATCTCCAGAATTAACCCCCTGGCAGGCAGGGTATCAAGGCTTCGCCGCCTGAGTTCTCACTCCCGAACTGCGGGTAAAGCAGCAATTTATACAAAATCACTAAGCGGAGGCAGGTTTTTATCCTTTTCCGATAATACTGGATGATCGATCTTCCAGTCATATCCAAAAGAATCATACCTGATGCCTACATCATCTTTTGGAACATTAACCTCGGTGGCCATATACATTGTTAAAGTGTTTTCGCGGATCACCTTATATCCATGAGCACATCCTTTGGGAATATACAAGGCCACTGAAGAGTCTTCATTCAGCTCCAGCTCAAACCACTTCTTAAATGTTTTGGAGGATTTTCTTGTATCGAGAATTACATCAATCACTGCGCCCTGGATCACAGAAACGATCTTCTCACAGGCAAATTCACCAACCTGCAGATGCATTGCACGAATCACGTCAACATGGGACCTTGTGAACCAGGTTTCTTTGATATCAAGATTTAAACCAGGGAATTCATTGAAAAACGATTTCGAAAATGGCTTAATCAGTGCACCCCTCAGGTCTTTGAAGAGCACGCCTTCAATGACCAGCAATCCTTCTATTTCAGTTTCCTTGATTCTCATAGCTTGTTTATGTTTGAATTAATTCAGATTTTTATCTGGTTCCGGTAAATAGGAATTCATACGATTCCCATGCCCATGCTGCTTGTAGTACACCAAAAATAAAGAATATGTTCCTTTTTTTTAACAATTATTTTGAAAAGTCCATTCTCAGGGATTCCTGCGGCTTTTAGGAACGCATGGAAATCCGAGACGGCAGTGTCCAGGACTTTCTTTTCATCCGGGAAACGGAAATCCAAGGTGACTCCTTTCCCGAGGTCGGCTTCATCTTTTTTCTTTTTAGTCCGTCCCCATGTAAACTTTTCATGTCTCGGAGCTTTAAGCTCATCAACAAACTGCCACTTTTTAGGCTGTGCAGGCACCTTAGTGATAATCATGTCTTGTTCCCCATCTTGTTCTTTCCTGATTCCGTGAAGGCTTTTCAGACTTTCACTTTTTTGTTAATTCTTTTTACCGCTTCGGCTAACTAGATCGTATAGGAAATTGTATTTTAGGG
>JBAXTR010000323.1:0-2399 GCA_037130095.1 Methanomicrobiales archaeon | reverse complement strand
GCACTCACAGAAAACCTCCGGATTTTTCAAAGGAAGCAGCCGGATGTCGCTCACGACGAGTATCTCCAGAAGATTTCAGGTGCTGTCCGTAACATCTCCGGCCTGGTGAGGTTCACCGCCCAATACGAACAAATCGGCGTGGACGAATGTGTATGGCTGGAATGCCATACGCTTATAGAAAATGCAGCAAAACAAGCCCCAATCGGAACGGTCAGGGTGATCAACGACGTCCCTTCAGGCACGGAACTATTCGCTGATCCACTTATAATCAGGGTTTTTGTTAACCTGATGGAAAACGCGGTCCGGTACGGCGGCACGATCACGACAATCCGGTTCACAGGAAGGGAATCCGAAGAAGATTATCTGATTGTATGCGAAGATGATGGCGTTGGTATCCCTGCCGGAGAGAAGACGAAGATTTTCGAGCGTGGATTTGGGAAGAATACAGGTCTGGGTTTATTCCTCGCCCGGGAAATTCTGGATATTACCGGTATTACCATCTGTGAAAACGGCGAGCCGGGTAAGGGAGCACGGTTCGAGATGACGGTGCCGAAAGGGGTGTACCGGTAATTTTTTAGCTATACGATTACTGGTTGAATTGTCAATGGTTTACTTCGTGGCAACAGTCTGCACATGAGAACTTTTTGCGGAAGATGGCATATATACAGCAGTTGGCGAACTTGAAGGGATTATGAAAAATATCTGATAGTCCTGCTTTTTTTAACGATACAACCTAATAATTCACGATCCCCACAATGCATCCCAATTATCCAGGATAAGGAAAATAAACCCATCTATTACCGCTATTATGCAAATCAATTGAAAAATCATCTGGGTAAAATCTGTAGTCAAAAGGATTGAAATAGTATATCCAATCACTCCGACAATGATGAAACCCAAAGGTAAAATGAATCCGAAAATTGAATTTGACGATCCATTCCTCATTATTAGTCCTCGGTTAAAACAGGATATACAATTTGTGTTACAGACAAACAAAAAGTAATAATTCGTGAAGTGTATTTTTCCGGGCTACATTTCCAAAATGGCAATTTTTTATATGGCTAATAAAAATCCCGCTCAAAAAAATGTGAGAAATTCAGGTCACAATGACCGTTCCCTTCATAGAAGGATGAATTGAGCAATGGTAGGGATAGGTACCGGGATTATTAAATTTAAATGAATACCCTGCTCCTTTCGGTAAAGAACTGCTGGTAAATAATGTCCCCTGGGCCACCGATCCCTGGGCATCACTGACGATAAGATGGTTTACCGAATCCTGGTTCATCCACGTTACTATTGTTCCCCTGGGGACGGTGATAGTCGCAGGAGTAAATGCAAGGTTCTGGATAGTGATGGTCGGGCCAGTTCCAGGGAGTTCTATTGGGGTTGTTGTCGGAGTTACGGGGTTTGCGGATAACGGACTTTTGCTGACACATCCGCTCAATGCGATACATACTACAAGGACAACAACCAGAATTGCGCAGTGAACTGTTTTTGGTGTGTGTCTCATTTAAATCACCTTGATATCTGTTCTTGCCGGATGAGCTGAAAAGGATTTGGGTATCACAAAGTCCATGACCCTGTGTTGAACAGTGAATTATTGTGTAATGCTGATCCGTTGCATCCGTTTTCTCGGTAAAGGGTAATTTATTTTCCGGGCGACGTTTCCCTCCTCCACCTATCCCACCACATCAAATATCCCTAAAAACGACGTCCACTGCACGTGCTTATCGATATTGGACCGATCGTTTGCCATGATATCCTTGCCGATCGAGTCTACATAGCCCAGATCGCTGGTATTACCGATTCCGATAAACTCCCCGCACCAAAGCTGAAGGACCCTGTATCTATGCCAATAGCAGTAAAGGCAAACGCATCCGGTATCTCCAAGCCCGCCTGATCAACAGACCCGACTGAGCGATACGATAAATCATCTGGCATAAACCGGGATTCTGTAATAACCGTCTCACAATTCGGCGTTGGGGTAACGTTCGCCCCCTCTGCATCGAGTGAGTCCGATCCGCACGTTACACCCGGAGAAGGTGACCCGCAGGAATCAACAAACAGACTCCCGGTAAGGACACCGGGTCCCGGACAGATAAACGGCCGGTATTTTTTCGTGAGTATCCTCCATCAGGTGCGTGAAAATATCGAAAACGTGTTAATGTGCCAGGACCCGTATTATTTCCGATGAAGTTCCCGGACTAATCAGCGGATATTATCATGCGATAGAAGAGGAAACAGGCGATATGGCATTCAAGAGTTAACCGTACAATTCACTGCAAAACGCAAAGGTCCCGGACGCCAGCCTGATTGTTATTGTATCGGATCCTGCCCGGACAAAGGAGGAATACCAAACTTTATTGAACAACTGAGTGCAATGGAATACATTAACGGTT
>JBAXTR010000322.1:0-2403 GCA_037130095.1 Methanomicrobiales archaeon | reverse complement strand
GCCTTGAACCGATCACAATTATCATTAATTATAAAATTTTTAATGACTTTCCCCACCTTTTAATGTGGTTTGAAATAAGAAATATTGGTGGAACCTTAGTTTTCGCATCAGGTGATTCAGATTGGAAAAATTTCATGGATCCTGATGAAAATGAACCATTTTCAAAAAAGAAAGGATCATATGAGGCACGAGTAACGATACCCGCACCATTGTTAAATGAGGGTCTTTATGAATTTGAAGTTTATTTAACATTAGGACCCTCTCGAATTGACACAAAAAAAGGAATCCTTTTTGAGGTTGTTGATCATGATAGTTTCATTTCGTATGTACGCAAATCCCCTCGGGGGGGAACAGTATGTATACCTTTAGAGTGGCATTTGACTTATTCACAGAGTTGATTTTATTATGAATGGATAGACTATGAATTTTAAAGAGGAAAACAGGGGTAATTATCGTGGACTGGCATAATCTTTCAGTGCTTGTAACCGGAGGTACAGGTTCATTTGGGGAAAAATTTATCGAAATCCTGCGGAACACCTATCAACCTAAAAAAATTATTATTTTCAGCAGGGATGAACTGAAGCAGCATGAAATGCGTCAAAAATTCCCGGATACCCCGGGGTCCCCCATAAGGTATTTTATTGGAGATATTCGTGACAAGGATCGGCTGGATCGGGCATTTCGTGGGGTAGATATTATTGTTCATGCAGCAGCACTGAAACAAGTACCTACCTGTGAATATAACCCATTTGAAGCGGTTCTGACCAATGTAATCGGTTCGAAAAATATTATTGATGCAGCAATCGATCAGGGTGTGAAAAAAGTCCTGGCTTTAAGTACTGATAAAGCGGTCAACCCCATAAACCTCTATGGGGCGACCAAATTATGTGCAGAAAAACTTTTTATAAATGGCAATGCCTATTCACGTGAAAATGGTCCCTATTTCAGCTGTACTCGTTACGGAAATGTAGTGGGGAGTCGGGGAAGTGTAATCCCGGTTTTTCATGAACAAAGAAAACATGGAAAAATCACTATCACCGATCCCCGAATGACCCGATTTTGGATAACTTTGGAGCAGGGTGTCCATTTTGTGATTAAATCTATCGAAGAGATGCACGGTGGGGAGATCTTTATTCCCAAAATTCCAAGTATGAATATTATGGACCTGGCAAAGGCAATAGCACCAGACTGTGACACTGAAACCATCGGCATCAGACCAGGTGAAAAAATTCATGAGACGTTAATTTCTCCAGATGAAGCATATCAGGCACGAGAACTGGATGAAAAATATATTATTCTTCCCGCCCATCCTTGGTGGCAGGAATCCAACTGGGCACATGGAAAAAAATTATCTGGTGGATTTAGTTATACCAGTGATAAGAACGAAAACTGGCTCTCACTTGATGAGTTAAGAGAATTGGTCAGAGAATGTAAATGAAGAAAATATCCGAAAGTGAATTGGCCCTCTCTGGAGGTTCACCAATCAGAGATTCTCTATTGCCATATGGCAGGCAATGGGTTGATGATGATGATATCAACGCTGTTGTCAATGTCCTTAAGTCGGACTGGCTGACAACAGGACCAAACATAGATAAATTCGAACGGTCATTTGCCGAAACGGTTGGTGTAAAAGAAGCAGTTTCTGTTAGTAATGGTACGGCTGCATTGCATGCGTCAATGTATGCACTCGGGATTTGTCCTGGGGATGAGGTCATTGTACCACCTATGACCTTTGCAGCATCTGTAAATTGCATTCTCTTTCAAGGAGGTACTCCAGTTTTTGCAGATGTTGATAATGAGACACTGTTGATTAACCCCGATCAGGTTGAATCAAAAATCACTCATCGCACAAAAGCGATCATTGCCGTTGACTATGCCGGGCAAGCCTGTGATTATGATACCCTGACCGATATTGCCAACACTCATAAAATTCATCTTGTTGATGATGCATGTCATGCCCTTGGGGGACATTTTAATGATAAGCCTGTTGGATCACTTGCAGATCTCAATGTGTTCAGTCTGCATCCGGTCAAACATATCACCTCGGGTGAGGGCGGGGTTATAACTACGGATAACTCCCAATTCGCTGAAAAAATGCGTATGTTCCGCAGCCATGGAATTACTTCCGATCATCGCCAGAGAGAGTTATCGGGTTCATGGTTTTATGAGATGGTCGATCTTGGATACAATTATCGACTTACCGATTTCCAATGCGCTCTCGCGATGAGTCAATTGACAAAATTATCCGGTTGGGTGAAAAGACGACAGGAGATTGCAAGAAAATATGATTTGGCATTTTCTGGCATGTTAGAGATTACTCCTCTAGGTGTGCGAAAGGATGCAAGTCATGCCTATCATCTCTATGTAATCCGCCTGGACCTCGACGCATTGACCGCCGACCGT
>JBAXTR010000321.1:0-2419 GCA_037130095.1 Methanomicrobiales archaeon | reverse complement strand
TAATAAAATCTTAGCAGGAACTCTATGATAATTTTTCAAGGTTGCCCCCCCGGATCGTTCCCGGTGGACAATAGCTAAAAAAAGGTTATACCCAGATCAGGTCCAATACCAAAATAAATGCACCGATGGCAGCTGCCACCACTATAATTGTTATGGGGCTGATATGAATTGCCCTCCGGTCTTCACTCTCGTAGTAATTGACGAGACCTGCCGATGAGAGTAATCGCCCACCCTGTTTCTTTGCCATACAAAGCTATTTCTCATTCTCAATATATAAATGGGTGTTAAGGATTTTTTTATGGACGATGAAGTGACGGTCAGCGGCCATGCCCTCCTCGGGGAGTCGCTGGAGGAGCGCCCCGTCACGATTGTTGTAAAATCTGGTATTATCACGCATATCGACGACAACCCGCACCCGGGGGATAACTGGATTGTCCCTGCATTTTTCAATGCTCATACGCACCTTGGGGACACCATTGGCATGGATGCATCCGCCGGTGGCGACCTGGCATCACTGGTCACACCTCCTGATGGGCTGAAGCACCGGCTCCTGGCAGCTGCATCCCGTGAAGATACAATTTCCGGGATGCGGTCAAGTATCGGGGTAATGGTTCAGAGTGGTACAGCGGGTTGTGCGGATTTTCGGGAAGGGGGCATTGAAGGGGTCAGGATGCTGAAAGAAGCAGGCAGGTCTCTCCTCCCGGAACTGGTAATTTTCGGCCGTGATGGAGGTGAACAGGTTGCTGGTGGTCTTGGTATCAGCAGTACCCGTGATGTGCGGGATCTTGAGCAGCAGGTACAGGAGGCCCGGAATAACAACAAATTAATTGCCTTTCATGCGGGTGAACGCGACCCGGATGATATAGATTCTGCTCTCTCGTTCGATCCTGACCTGCTCATCCATTGCACACATGCAACCCGGCTTCAACTCAGGCAGTGTGCTGATGCGGATATCCCTATTACCCTCTGTCCCCGGTCTAACTGGGCGCTCGGCGTTACCACCTCCTCAACAAATCCCCCTGTTCACGATATGTTAGACCTCGGGTGCCGGGTATTCCTTGGTACTGACAATGTGATGTTTGTCCAGCCGGACATGTTTGCCGAGATGGCATTTGCTCACTATGTTTACCGGATGCCACCTGCCCTGCTGGTCAGGTCTGCAATTGAAGGGTCAATACTCGGGGAAACTTCGTTTTTCATCAGGAAAGGAGTGCCTGCAAGATTTTTTGTCATGGACCCAGCTGACTCCAACATGCGCTTCAGCCTCGATCACCTCTCAACAATCGTAAAACGGGGTTTTTCAGCCCGCATCCTCAAGAAGATTTTTATTTTAGACAGCTAACTCATAAAGGAGACTATTTTGTGGGGTAATGATGTTCGGTAAAATACTCGTCGCAATCGACGGATCGGGAATGAGTGGACACGCACTCCAGACCGCAATTGACGAAGCCAGGGTATGGAAAGCAACTCTTCATGTGATCTATGTTGTTGAAACCGGGCTCTTTTCATCGCTGCCTATGGACAACACCTGGGAAATTATGCTTTCGATGCTTGAGAAAGAAGGGGGTAAAGCAATAGCCGATGCAAAAAAGCAGGCGGATTCAAAAGGTGTTGTCATTACACCACACCTGAAACAGGGCCATGCAGGCAATGAAATTGTGAAAGTCGCGGAAGATCTCGGTGCCGATGTAGTAATTGTCGGGTCCCACGGGAAAAGTAATGTGGACCGCCTGCTCCTTGGAAGTGTCAGCTCATTTGTCGTGTCAAACTGCCCCGTTGCAGTCCTGGTGGTGAGATCATAACTGAGATGCTGGTTAAAGATTTCATGACCGCGGATGTGGTCAATGTTGAAATCCCTGGGAACCGGGATGATGTGCTTAAGATCCTGAAGCGGACCGGGATCAGCGGAGTACCGGTGCTGAAAGGAGGGAAACTGGTAGGGATCATTACCAGGAAAGACCTTCTCCGGAAAGCTGAAGAGACCCAGCTCGGGCTCCTGATGACCGCGGACCCGATAGTCATCAGCCCGGATGCACCGTTAAGCGAGGCTGCAAAACTCCTTGTGACCCACAACATCCGCCGGTTACCGGTTGTAGAAGATGGCACTCTTCTTGGCCTGATCAGTATTGCGGACCTTGTTCATGCCATCGCCACGCTGCGGATCAAAGAGGAAATTAAAGATCTCTATACAAGCCAGACGTTTGCATTGTGGGAAGAGACCCCGCTCCCGGTTGTTGGACGTGTCATGGAAATATCCGGGTTTGAGGCTATTCCAATCCTCGATGCAGAAAGTAAACTCCAGGGTATCATATCCGAACGTGACCTCATCCGGCATTCCTCCATTGAAGATACCGTGGAGATTAGCGATTTCTCAAACGGCACTGATGATGACGAATGGACATGGGAGAGTATCCGGGAC
>JBAXTR010000320.1:0-2423 GCA_037130095.1 Methanomicrobiales archaeon | reverse complement strand
AACAAAGCCCGAGTGCAAAGAACAACCACAGGGCAACATTGCTCCAGCCCAGCATGTTGCTTAGTCCCTGAAGCTGAGCTGACAGGGCAACGAAAAAGCCGATCGTGTCGGCGATAACCAGAGACAGGAGAATCGACTGGCGCAGGGCGATCCTATCGGCTTTACTAGTAAACCAGCAGATAAGTCCCACGCCGACATTCAATGCGCCGAACCACTGCGCAAAAACAATTCCGATCGGACTCAACTGGACGCCATAGTAGGGCAAAAAAATTGTTGGAACGCCCAACATGATGATACCAAAACCCAGGGATACGATTGCCTTGAATGACAAAAAGAATTTAATATTCATGTGACACCTCCACTCATTGATGAAAAAGTTATGCTGCGTTAAGTTCATTCCCTCTGCGCGATAAAACACGGGAATCTTCCAGGTTCATAATTATGATAGCGGGAGATATAAATTTAATACAAAGTCCCCTATGTTCCGGTTCTTTCACTTGGTTGCGATCACTATCTTGCCGGCATTCCCTTTCCACATTATTTCTTTTACGATATGAAGCCCGCATGACTTTATGATATAGTCTATTCCGCCGTTTTTCTGCCAGTCCTTAAAATTATGATAATGTCTTTTGCCAGCCATAAATTCCTGAAAGCGGAGAAATTTTCCATTGAAATTCTCCGGCAAAGGGGAAATAAAATCGGATATGATCAATTTTGGCGATAATTTGAGGGTTTCGCTTACGACTTTTTTGGTAATATCTTCTTCAGTTTCGTGGAGAAACATTATGAGTGTTGCGGTATCGAATTTGTCCTTTATTAAACCGGACATTGTTGACGCATCCCCATGAATGAAATTAATATTATCTGCACCAATTTTGTTTTTTCTTCTTTCCGCATAATTGATCATTTTTGATGAGAAATCTATTCCGGTAATTCTGCCGCATTTCCCTGCAAGCATAAGAGAGAGGGATCCAATACCGCAGCCCACTTCAAGTACATTGCTATTGTCGTCGATAAATTTCGAGATAAGACGGTTCGTTTTAGTCATCTGCGGTGTTATGAATTTATCATAGATGTATCCGTCACTAAAATGAGTCCTGTCCAGTTTGTTCATATTGGCTCCTTTGTAAATTATTTACTTATGGGCGCACATTAATTGATCCATTCTCGCTTAGCCTATAGCTTTACGTATCACCTGTGCGGGTACCTCCTTCTCCTCGCTGTCGAGGCTCTGCAAGGCATATCTCAAAAGACAGGAGAGATCAGTTATCACTCATGCTCACGTTACAGGTTTTGCCTTCGGCGTCATAAGTTCCATGAATTTCTCCAACCGCCCATGATCAGTGAGCAATCTTAATCCCCATTCCTGAGCATTTACCGGTGGTGTCGAAACCACGACTGTTCTCTTCATTGATATGGCATCGTTCGGACATCCTGTGGCGCAAAGTCCGCATCCGATGCAGCTCTCGGCATTAAATAGATAGCTTTCCTCTGTGATCTCAATCGCCTTCATAGGGCATCTTATTTCAGCACATGTCCGGCAGTCTTTGCATAGCCCCGGATCTCGCACAGGAGAAAATGCCGACTGGCTCATAATGTGCCTGTTCCCAAACTCCGTTAAGGTACGAAGAACGCTGCAACAACACCGGCAACATGCACAGACCACGTTAATTTGGTCTTGCCAATTGCTGACCATGTGGATAAGTCCTGCTTCGTCGGCCTCCCTGATCTTCTGCTTTGCCTCTTCGCGGGTTAGGGGACGCCCGAAGCCGCGCTCGATCATGAAGTCCGCCATCGCATCGAAATACATGCACGCCTCTCGTGGCGCACCGCAGTTGGGGTCGTTGCGCATTTCACGGCAGTGGCAGTGATTGACTGCGACCATCTTTGCACGATCGACTAATTCATAGATCCTTTCGTAGGGGAGAGCACCTGCCTCGTTCTCGATTTCTTCCTGCACGGGAATCGTGCGCAGAAAGGAGGCCGTTGGGCCACCCACACCCGTCATAAGAGTTGAACTGTATCTCTCAAATAAATTCGATAGCTTATCAGTTGTCTCATTATGTACGCCCTTCCAGAATGAGGCTTCAAACATGGGTAGAGATGGCTGAAGAGCGTAGCGCATTACGGCATCCTTTGCGCGCGCGAAGACGACTCCCTTGTTTGCCAGAGATTCGAGGCGCTGTGCCGCATTGACGAGGTTTACAGCTGCCCGCTCGGCAATGACCTCTACCTTAAGCGGAGCAAACGTTAGACCGAGTGCAACTTCTGCCTCTTCTTTGCTGAAAAGGAGTTCCAATATTTCGATGATCCCGGGACCAGGTGGGCAACCGAACGGCTGCTGGTCAAGTAGTGTTCGTAGTTCC
This sequence comes from Methanomicrobiales archaeon, assembly GCA_037130095.1. Classification (GTDB taxonomy): domain Archaea; phylum Halobacteriota; class Methanomicrobia; order Methanomicrobiales; family Methanospirillaceae; genus CAIKOD01. The sequence continues at coordinate 57 of JBAXTR010000320.1, read as the reverse complement.
TCATAGACATTTTTAGACACGGCGCTTACCTCCTTTCATGAATTACTTGTTAGTAGC
>JBAXTR010000032.1:0-13241 GCA_037130095.1 Methanomicrobiales archaeon | reverse complement strand
GTCCATTATTGTTGTCCGTGATTACATTTGCATAACCGGACCCATTACAGGTCGTGCATCGGCAACACCCGGCAATTCCCGTCCCGTAACAACAGGGACAAAGGCTGACCGGTTGAGCGACCTGTACAAATCCGTTTCCTTCACAGGCCGTGCAGGCCATACAACCAATGGTACCATCTCCCCTGCAATAGGCACAACTTTTCCTGGCACGTTCTGGCATATCCATTACCATCTTATTATCAGGTCATGAAAAAAGCTGTGGTTGAGATAATATACTACCAAATTCCCTTTTCCATACATTGGAATTTTTACCTGGCAGGTCTACACCGAAATGATATGACCTGGTCGCTGCTTTTTCATCATACCTGTTATATCTGCAGCGATGCGTTCTTTTATTCCTATTCCGCTCCAGGAATATCCTGTATGCCTTATTAGTATGTAATAATCGAGTGTTATTCTGCACTACGAGGCCCTTATCAACGTGATTAATAGAGCTGCGAACATATTATTTTAACATAATTATTGAGCAGAGGATTGCCACATGATAACCATTGTCCAAAAACCCACAGATACTGCTGGTGATAATTCTACCCTGATGGTCACTGAAGAATTGACCAAGGCCGGAGTAGCCTACCAGTTTATTAATCTGGATGGTATCGATCCACTTTCAAACCCGCGGTCAGGAGAACTGATTTGGGTTTGCGGGCTCCGACAGGATGACCACCAGTTTGAGGTTATCAATGCTCTTTCCGTCGATAATCGTGTTATTAATTCACCAGAATCGATCTTTACCTGCGCAAGTAAGGTAAAGACCTCTGCACTCCTGCAAAAAAAATGCATAACGACGCCGGCGACCCTTTTCACCGCCTCAACAGAAATCGCCGGTCTTTTTATTGAAAAACATGGCCGGGTGGTCTATAAGCCCGTGTATGGGTATGATGGAAATGGCATCTGTCTCATCACTTCCGCCGAAGAACTCGGGACCGGTCCTTATTACCTGCAGGAATATGTACCGAATGACCGCGACTACCGGATTTTTGTAATTGATGGGATGTCTGTTGGTGCAATTGTACGTCGTTCTGATTCACTTGCTCATAATATTCACCAGGGGGGCATCGGTCTTCCGTACGAAATTGATCGTGATATGAACGAAATTGCCGGGGCAGCCGCCAGGGCTGTAGGGGTTGATTACGGGGGTGTTGATCTTCTTAAGGCCAAAGAAGGTTATACCGTTCTGGAAGTAAACGGGACTCCCAACTGGCATTGCATGAGTGCTCCGATACCTAAACTTCTTGCAGAATACCTGATCTCGAAGAAACGCGAGTACCGCTCCTGAAATAAGAAATATTTATCAGCCTGGTTAGCCCGGATAGCTGAACAATCCTTAAAATTATTGAAAAGAATGATAATTACAAGGTATTACTGGGAATATTCCATTTCCTTCAATGTTTTTTCTGCAAGTTCCTTCATCCTTGCAGATATCCTGCCCGATGCCGAGAATTCCACGTCTTTCATGGCATTGGCAAGCTCGTTGCCAAGGACGAAAATCGCATATTTATGTTCCATTTTACTCTTATGTGTTTGATTCGGCAGGATTTTGAGGGAATAGTACTGGGTGAACTTTAGGTCCGGGTTAATGCTCTCAAAATAGTCCTTTATATTGAAGAGCATCTGGTGTAAGGTAATTAATTCCTCTTTATGCATCGGTGACATCCCCAAGATCAAATAGTAAATTTTATCTTAAATAAGTATGGGGAAAGAAAAATTCAGGCAATTTTTATTAGCCTGATTGACATCGGGCGCTTTATAATCCCCTTGAATTCGCGTGCCGCGATGTACTCCACCCCTGACTCGACCAGGTGATCAAGGAGTTTCTGGTTCACTTCACTGTCAAGGATGACCCCTTTTGTATCCCCGTTCATCTCATCAAGGGATGATTCCACATCCCCTGATTTCATTTCAAGGATCAGACCGTAATCATTAGACAGGAACCGCGCGATATGATGCCCCCGCACAGCCCGGAGATGATCTGCCAGGGTCTTCGGGACCCCGTGTTTTTCAACTTCTCGGGATTTTATCCGGTGATCTTGCGAGTCTTCTGTAATAACAGGTTTATCCTGGGTAGCCCTGGTAACCGGAACGCTCCCTGATTTTTCAGGCAGTACTTCACCTTGGGTTTCACCATCATCTCCAGTTAAGAACTGGTCACGCACATATTCCACCGGGACCTTGTTGCGGAGAGCCTTTATGACTTCTTTCCTGGTCATATCCTCCACGCTTTTACCACGCGGTGAATATGCAACATAGTCAATATCGGCCACCTGTAACAGCTCACGGAGTATCAGTTCCCCGCCACGGTCCCCATCAAGAAAAGCTGTCGTAGTTTTGGTCTGGGTAAGTTCGATAATGGTCCCTGTAACCTTGGTCCCTTCAACAGCGACGGCATTTTTAATCCCGTATTTTAAGAGATTGATGACGTCTGCGCGACCTTCAACGACAATAATTGCATCGCTATCGGTAACGTTCGGACCTGCAGGGACTTTATCTTCACCGATTACACCGATTTTTTCAATACGGATACTTTCACGGACATCATCCAGGATCTCGTAACTGTCGATTGAAGCGTCATTAAAATAACCTGTTAATAGCTCCTTTGCCCGTTCAACAATGACTTTTCGTTTTGCAACCCTGATGTCCTCGATGCTTTCAACGGTGACGTGGGCCACGCAGGGTCCTACACGGTCTATCGTTTCAAGCGAAGCCGCCAGGATCGCTGTTTCTGCCCTGTCCAGTGAAGAAGATATCAGGATCTCTCCTTTTGTCTCTCCTTTTCTGCTGGTTATCTGGACGTCAATTCTTCCAACCCGCCCAGTGCGTTGTAAGTCCCGGAGGTCGAGCTCTTCGCCGAGCAACCCTTCAGTCTGGCCAAAAATGGCCCCGACTACGTCAGGTTTCTCGACCACCCCCTCTGCGGTGAGGTGAATGTGAATAAGGTACTTGGTAGTATCAGATGAATACGTGGTAATGCACCCCCATGTGTCATGCCGTAATTCATGCGCGTGATCATAGGTAGTTCCTAGTGGTATGCAGGATCTCTTAAAATGTATGATATTGTTAATGGATTTCTCTATTTTCTCTGGCTGATCCTGTATTGAGGTTAAATTGACTTCGGGACCAGGATTGACCGTACGATAGGTAAGACAACTCGTGGCGAATGGTATGAAAAAAAGGAAAGCGATAAGATTAAAAATCTTTATCCCGTGAATATCTCCGCAACCTGGTGAGACCTGAAATCACTTAAGGTGGAAGGGATAGCCCTGAATTTCCATACCTTGTTCGGTTCAAGATAATTTACTTCTGAGCTCACGCTTCCAATTGCATTGCCGTCAGCATCGAAAAGAGTAATCGTTACCGTGACCAGGTCAACCCGTTCCGTTCCGATATTTTTTATGGTCCCAACCACCATCCGGGCCCCCGAGCTATCTGTTTCCACATGGGATTCAAGGAGTCTTACTTTGTGGGCAGGATTATATTCGTACTGGACAAGTCCAAAAGGCCTTTTTACGTATGCCTGCATAGGGACGGGGGTCTCTTCCGGAATCGGGTTAACTGGTGCCGTTGTTCCGGTGTTCGAGACCTGCTGGGTAACAACAGGAGTACTCATCATTGTTGACTGCGCCGGTGCCGGGGGTGCCTGATTCACAGGGACCTGATTAACACACCCTGGAACCAGGAACAATACAATAAGCAACAGAAAAATTACGATTAATCCGGAATTACATTTCATATTCTTATCATCAAGTCATGTAATATCGGCTGGTACTATTTGTTTTCTCCCAGTACTTACAACGGTAATGCAACTTATGCCTGCAACAACGGGAAACCTGATGAGTCAGCCTGGAACTATCGTTCCGAGCTTCAATGTTATTTCATCCACTGAAACTCCCCTGACCAGGATCTTTTTCTGGGAGGATGTTGCGCCTGTTACGATGCTTACATCATTCCTCGAAACGTTAAGGACTGAAGCAACCAACCCGATAATTGCGATATTTGCCTTTCCGTCAACAGGCTGAGCTGAAATATGGCAACTCACTGCTTTTCTCCACGGATTATAACCGGACGGAAAAATATCAGTTTTACTCCCGGTTGTGACCTCGATTGCAATAATCGTCCCATGTGAGGAGGAAGTCAGGGCCTCTGCTATATCCGCCATCCACTAACTATTCTCCAGATACCTACATAACCTGCCCGGTTCTACCGGTAGTAATGAGAAAAAGTTACCCATGAACCTTGAATAAGAGAAACACGTGTAACAAAAATATTAATGCTTTCTGCATCGGTTTTCAAATAAGAATTGAGATGTCGCCCGACGTTAACAAGTTGGGATCACCAGTGGCATGTCGCCTTCCTTCACCCGCTTTTAACCCTGTCGGGCGGTGCCTGTCGCAAAACCGGGTTGTCCCGAAGTTCATTTCCAGGCGCTTGCCAGTCGATCACCCGGGGACCTATGGAAGTGCTGTATCGGCACCATTCTCCATAAGTCGTCCCGGTATTTATCCAGTACCTTTGTATCATCCCATTGCCTGGTATCCTCTTCCAGGGTACCACCGTGGGTCCTGGTTATAAAATTCCCCGTTATGGTAGACAATTCTCCCTTCCATTACTACCAGTTCAGGAAATATTGCCGGGAGTCCCTCAAAGGGTGACCATCCGGCCCTGCTGTGAAGTTCTCCGGGATCTACACGGGTAACATTCTTGGGATAGAGTGCAAAATCTGCCCGTTCCCCGGGTGCAAATCCCGCAGGAGGGATCCCAAGTATCTCGCAGGGTTTACGGGAAACCTTCTCAACGAACGTTGACACGGGGATTTTTCTTTTCTGTACCTCTGCGAGGAGAAGCGGTACCATTGTTTCGACCCCGGGTATCCCCGACGGTGCATCTTGGAAATCTGCTGCCTTTTCAGATGCCGTATGTGGTGCATGGTCAGATGCTATAACGTCAATCTGGTCCCATGTCTCCCAGAGCCCTTTCTGAGTTTTTTTATCCCGTAACGGAGGGTTAACTTTTGCACGGGAATCGCCGGGAGGGAAGTCCTGGTTTGCGAGCAGCAGGTGATGCGGGGTCACTTCAAAAGATATCTTACCAGTCCCTGAATTATTTTTCAAATCCGGTGTAAAATCAGAAATTACCTTCCGTTGCTCTAAAATTGCTTCGATTGCATTACCAGAACTCATATGGCAGAAGTGGAGCTGGCACCCTGAAGTATTGAGCCGGCAGACCTGTCTAACTGCTTCAGCCTCTCCTTCTGGAGTACGGTTGTTATTATGAGCGTTCAGTGTTTCCGGTTCGTTTGTCCCAACCATTTCAGCATGGATTGTTGCAAGTCCCCCCAGCCGGTGAATCTCCTGAAGCGCTTTTTTCAGTTCATGGGGAGGCAGTGCATGCCCGTAACTTGAAGGGCCTGCGAATAACTCGCCGAATGCCATGGCGCCTGCGTCCCACAATGAATGCAGGTCCACATCCGGTTCAACACCCGCATTAACAGCAAATCGGCAACATGCACCAGAAACAGCTTCCTTCACACGTATAATAAACCTGGAGGGGGTGGTAAGTGGGGGAACGGTATTCGGCTGGTCGACAACCATGGTAACTCCCCCGGCAATGGCACTCATTGTACCGCTTTGCCAGTCTTCTTTTTTCGCCTGGCTTCCTCCCCGCATATGCACATGCATATCTGTCGCGGCCGGGATGAGTAGCATATTATGACATCGTACGGTTTCATCTGCATTATCCACCGCACCAATGTGAATAACCCTGCCTGATTTGAACCCGATATCTGCGGTTTTTCCATCAGGGAATTTAACATCACGAAGAGCAAGGTCATAGTTCAGCATTTGTACCAGACGTTGGAGCGCGATTACCATAAAATAGTGGTTTGACAATTCTCCCGGGCACAACCCTTACCGGACAGACCTGGTGAAATAAAAATATAAGAACCGCAAAATCAAAAAAATTGGCTTTGTTGAAACACATATGAAGATAGGTTCACACCTGAACCAGGAAAATGCTCTATTCAAAATCTCCTTGTCTATGGGTACATTCAGACATTTTGATGGGGACCCCTGCATATTTTTTATAAAAAAAAGGATTGAGCTTACAGGGAGGGGTTTAATCCACTCCCTGTCCCACCACCGTTACGATATCCATTGACAGGGTTCAATTGAGGTTTTCCAAAAAATTTCAGAGATTTGGAGATTCTTCCCTATTCCAACCGGGCTCGCAACAGATGCGGGGCGGAACCCCGGGAGCGTGACTAAATCTGGGATCAATCTATGCTGCAAGATAGATTTAAAAGTGTTTCAAAAGAGTAAAAGTACAAAAAATAAAAAAATTGAGGGGTCTAATTATGTTCGTCGGGAAGGAGACAGGCCTGCCCTTCTTCGTGTGGTTTTGGTTTTTCAAGCCGGCCCATGACGGATAATATTGCCGGCATGATAATAATGGCGCCAATCAGCGAGAAACCGACCGCAATGAGCGTCGTTATCCCAAAATTACTTATAATCGGGAAGCTGGCAAACAACAGTGCCGAGAATCCAAAGAATGTTGCAAGTCCGGAGATCGTAATTGCCGTACCAATACGCTCAACGCTATGATGGATAGCACTCAACGGGTCGCCGAGATTATCAAATTCCTCTTCATACCGCTCCATAACGAGAATAGTATACTCCGCGGCTACCCCGATAGTCATAGACCCGAGGGTTGCCGTGAGCGGGGTGTAATCAATCCCGAGCATGTACATTGCGGCGGCATTCCATCCAACGACAAGGATAATTGGTACCAGTGGTGTGATTGCATGGATTCTCCGGTAGACCAGCAACAGGAATACAAATACCAGGATAAAACCGAGTGCTGTCATCTGCTCTTTTGATTCTGACAGCGATCCGATAAGGCGGGTAAACAGATCAAATCCGCCGGAAGGGGCTGCATTGATACCGGCTGGTGGTGGATTAAATGCGATATCCTCGATCATCAGTTCTTTTAACGAGGATTGCTTTGTTGTCTCAAGTTTCAATGTCGTAAACTGGATCACGCCGTCCGTGGAACCCGCAAGGTACGTCTTTTTGATATCAGGGGGGATTTTAGAGAGCAATCCGTCAAGTTCACTCTGCGATTCCGGCATCTTTCCGTTATTGTAAGCGAGAATGTACGTGACAATACTGGTTGCACCCGTCAGCTCACTATGCCGGTTCAGTTCATCATCCTGGAACTGTTTCATCCATTTAATGGTAGCAAGGGAACTTATACCGTCCCCGTTCAGGTAGATTGGTGCTGTACTTGTAGCACCAAACATCCTCGTCACCTTATCATTGAGAACCTTGGCCGGCATATCGGAAGGAACAAAGGTATTTTCATTGGTCTGGATCGGAATGTAGGAATCCATCTGAAAACCGATAACCGCGATCACACACGCGATGAGGAGAACCGGAACCGGGTTTTTTGCAATTTTCATCGATGTTGTTGTCAGCATCGAACTGTACGAGAAGCTTCTCTTCGATGACTGTTTCTTTTCTTTTGGCTTATATTTCAGGAGGGCCGCGGCCGTGGGTATACCAATCAGGGATGCAAGGTAGCAGGAGGCCACACCGATAATGGAGACCAGCCCGAAACTCTGGATCATCGGTACGGGGGAGATAAACATCGCGACAAATCCCATGCAGGTCGCAAGCATCGCGTAGAGGACAGCCGGCCCGGTCCTTGTCACCGTCATGAATATGGCCTGTTCCATTGTCCCCTTTCTTATTTCCTCATCAAAACGGGCATGGAACTGGATTGCATAATCGATCCCGAGCCCGATCATGACGGGGAATGCACCAAGCACCGCCATGTTTAGTTGGATTCCCACCAGCCCCATCATCCCCATTGCCGATACAAGGCCTATTGCGACCATTAAAACGGGTAGGAAACGGTGACTGACAAATGAAAACAGTATCCCCATTACGATAACCATCAGGATAAGCGCCGCAAAAATCAGCACCCCGGCAGATGATCCCATCGAGCTCTTCATCTGCTGGGAGAATGCTGCACTCCCTGTTAAGGAGATTTTTACTCCCGGTGGAGGATTGGAGTTATCTACGAGGCTCTGGAGGTTGTTGATCAGGTCAGTTTTTGCCTTTTCTGATAGGCCTTCGTTCACGTCCACCCGGATGATCGTGATAAGGTTTGACTGGGTATAGACAGCAAGTGCCTGTGCCGGGACCCTTGTCTCGGCATCCTGGATCTCACCAATGGAAGTGGGGAGGTTGCCATTGTTGGCCTGTTTCAGGAGGTCTGCAATACCGCTTACACTTCTTATGTTCTGCTGGGTCCGGATCGATCCCTCAAGTCCATCCATGAAAACAAGCATATCGGGGCTTATCGGTGTATCAGTATCAATAAACAATACGACCGGGTCTGACTGGAACGTTGTAATATATTTATTATATTGACTTCCTTCAGGTGAGTCTTTCACCATGTAGGTCTCCCACCCTGTCGCCATGGATATCGTCGTCATCCCGTACAGGCAGACGATAAAAAGCGCGACCACAATACCCGCGACGAGCATCGGATGGTGGGTGATTACCTTCGCAAGTCGTTCAAATATTCTCTTCACAATAACCTGTCCATTTTTAATCTTTGTTTGATTTCACACAACCTGATTCCCGGCTTTACAATATTCAGACCATTTCAATAAATCGGGGCCTTGTATCACCGGGATACTTATCAGAAGATCCGGGGTCATCCACCTGTGACGGAGGAGCATGGTTTCCATTGCAATACGGGGTACTATCTCCTTTCCCGGTTTTAATGGAGTACGCGATAGTCTGATGCCATTTTTCGTTTCAGTTTACTGATAATTTTTCGCTTGGATTAGTAATAAACTATTTGTTGTGAATAAGACAACAGCATTTGGATCTTTCCAGTATCTTATTGAAAATTAACCGGTTCGCATTGAATCGTTCTTGAAAAAAAATAAAAAAGGTTGAGGTGTAATTCTTCACTTATACTGCCATTGGGAGGAATCCCGTGTCAGGTCTCCCTGGGTCCCCTGCATTTCCATCCCTGATTTTTTCAAGGGAAACCGTAACTGAAGACCTGATGTCTTTGTCTGTGTCATTAATGAACATGATAAGGAACCGGTTGGCCCGGGAATCTTTTAATTCTGCAAGAGAATTGGCAGCGGCGATCCGTACCCACTTATTTTCATCCCAAAGATTAATGACGAGATACTCGAATGCTTTCTTTCCTAAAATGTCTCTCATTTTTTTAATGCCCTCTATCCTTGGCATGTCCGGAATATCTGGCCCTCGTTTCCTGGTTTCTTCCATAATGACCCCTAAAATCCCCTGTATCGGATAGAGAACCATTACAGGATGATGTAATGAATATTTGCCAGTCATCTATGCACGTCAAAAGAAAATAGTAACCCAATGTGCGTGAGTATCCCTGTTGATTGAATAGAGAGAAGGTTTGCCTGAGTAACTGGCGCTGTTTACTGGCCTGGTTGCCCATGGATGATTAATATTACTTGCCCGATACCTGTTGCCGGACTACTCCTTCCAGTTCGCTAATCCGCTCTTCAGCATGGCGCAATTTCTCCCGCATGTGCCTACGCTGGAGTGCCACACCTGCCTGCCGGACGAACGCCTCGATGGTCTCCCAGTTGCGGACATCGTCATTGTTCCTGTACCTTATGGCAATATTTCCAAACAGCCCTCCCCTGCAAGTACATCCCATTGCATATCCTTTCGTGAGATTCAGCCGTTCCTGCATCGTATTGCAGATATGTTCAGGTAATGCACGGTAGGCCTGGGCAAAGAAGGTGCTGGGATCCCTGTACAGCGTGCCTCGTGATAAGGCCTCGATCGCCTCCGGACTCCCATCCATCGGGAGGGAACCAAACCGCATATCCCCAAGGTATTCGAACATCGCCCGGGTGCACTCCTCGTCTCCGGCATAGGACTGGAATGTCCGGGTTTTCTTCTCCGGGTTTATTGAATTGACCATTACATGGGCTTTTGGTTCGAGTTCGGCGACCCGGTCAGCAATATACTGGTACAGGTCTGCGTCATCCCCCATATCGGCAAGTTCAGATGCGGTCCGTGCAAGAAATTCAAGGTTCTTCAGGTGCTCCTGTTCGCCGGTAACATCAGAAAAGATGAGGATTCTACCCATGGATCCGTCTTCAAACCTGGTCATGATGATTTTCTTCCGGAAATATGTACTCCCGCCATTTTTGGTAACCCGGATTATCCTGTCTGCTTCTTTGTCTCGTTCCGGATCAAGGAGCCGCTCCTGAAGGCCCATCCATTGCTCATATGGGTAAGGCAGTTCCCGGACGGGTACATGGTACAGCTTACCAGGATGGAGGCCAAAAAATTCGATGAAACGTTCATTTGCAAATGTCATGCAGCCGCAGTTATCTATTGTGCAGATAAGGTCATTTGAGAGCCCCAGGATCGTTGATACCGGGACACTCCGGGGGAGGAAGAAAACCCGCGCTGAGCCAAAAGCCTGGCTCTCCACCTGGCCATTCGTTTCGAGGATGTCGAGGTATTTCGCGGTGACATTCCTGTTCGCACCAATTTTTTGTGAAATCTGCGAGATTGACTGGCCCCCCGGGGCATTTTGTAAAACATCTCTTATTTTTCCGACTATTTCCGGATCTGATGGCATATTATCTCTGGATTAATGATCTTTTCCATAATCCTATTAATCCAGCTGTTTTAGATCGGGGGGTCATCACGGGAGACTACATGAAGAGAATGGTTATTACCGTTATATCCGGCAATGGGACATGAAAATCGTTGCAATCCACTGCTAAATGAAAAAATAAAAAATGAAAAAATGATGCGAGCTGGGAGTGATGACTTCCATTACCAGGTACTGCCGATGCCCGGCAATTATACAGTATGCAATAGGCCCAAATGGAAAATCAGTTCAGGTTAACCCTGATAACACCCGCACCAGTGCCGGAATACTGCCCCAATATCCAAGCACGAAAAGAGGCGTATATCGCAACAAAGGCGCCCGTTGTCGTTCCTTCCGGAATGATACAACATCCCCCCATAAGTGCATCCGAAACAACAATCCTGACTATATAATACCGACCGGACTCGATCACGATTGGAAGTCCAGGTAAATGCGGGGAACTAAAAGTTTATTCCTCATCTGATTAACCAGAAGAGGCCGAGCGCCTGGTGATGAATGCCTCCAAGATACGGGAACTTGCAGTGCGGTTACATTTACCTAACACAACTTTCCACGAACCCATACCTCTTTCAAAGGTAATGAGCACATGAGAACAGAACGGGAACTTCGGGACAGGACCTGCCAACCTGATAAGTTCATCTCAAAGAATATCCAGAACAGGAATTACGAACACGCCCGGAATAACAAACTGGAACAGGAAGTTATCCTGTGGGTGCCCGGTTACATTCCATGATACCAGCTGCCGGGAAGAGAATAAACAATCTTTTTAAACAGGTACTTAAAGAAGAGAGAAGGATCCGACCTATCCAAGCAAGAGCAGCGAGGCAGTCAACCCGGATTATTCAATATTTATACGATGACTGAAATGACACCAGAAAAATACATGCTTAGCTGATCTATCCCGATGCATGAATAATTCCATGAGAGATACATAGTATGATAGAAACAATCCCCAGCAAGGAAACCATAGATAAGATTGAGAAAATGATAATGCAATCAGGCGGCGGAGGGCTGACCGTTATAGGTTCATCTGGAGGATACAAGAAACCGCGGCACGCTCAACCACCTGAGGGATGGTTCTATGTGGACTTTACCGGAGACAAGGAGGATGTTTCACACTTTCATTCTTTCATATCGGAGATTGCACTGCAGAATGGAGAAGGAAGGACCCTTGAGATAAGAGTTAGGCAAAACATAAACGGGGAATATTATCGGCTTATAGGGAAGATAGACCACCTTTCCGGGTATCTCGACTAATTGAAAGTTGAAAACAGATAAAATCCCGTTCTCTTTTTCATCAATGCAAACCAGATCAAACAGCCATAGCGCCACAATGCCGGACTTATAATAATTTATATACTGGTCTGACTGACAAATGAATTACGATGAAGAAAGAGTATCAGAAACCCGAATTGATTAATCTTAATGAATCGACAGGTCATGGTGGCGATGGATATGACCCATGCAACAATGGTAGTGGTGTTCGTGGGAGGTGTATTTCGGGAACTACTCCTGGGGAAGATTGTTTCGTAGGTAATGCTCCTCAGCCAGCCTAAATGAGCATTCTTTTTTTCATCAAGGCAAGCCAGATCACACGCCTGTATCGCAACAATAACGGACTTAAAATAAGTTTATATACAGGTCTGACTGAAAGTCTGGTTATTATGAATAAGGTGTATCAGAAACCCGAATTGATTGATCTGAATGAGCAAACAGGTATCGGGGAGGTAATAGATTGTGTCGGAGGGAGTGGTGCCAGTGGATGCGGAGTTGGAAATGTTGCAAGATCGTTCTGTAACACTGGGACAGGTGGCGCTTACACATAAGGTTAATTCCTTCTCTTTTTTTTATGGTGTTGCTATAAATACTGATTTTTCAAATTATTAATTGCGATGAAAAAACTGTATCAGAAACCATTATTAATCGATCTGAACGAACAAACCGGGCTTGGCGCTTGTACCAGTGGAAGCGGAGCCAATGAATTATGCGCGAATGGCAACGTTGCCCGTGGAATATCACCCGGCAACGATGCGTGCCAGACTGGAAATGGGGCTACCAAGATTCACTAATCCGGATAGAAATCCCATTCTCTTTTTCAATATTGCAAGGTAGATCACACGCCTGTATCGTAACAATACTGGACTTATGGTTGGCTGTAAAATCCTATTTTAAAATTAGTATGCGAGGGATGGGATTCGAACCCAAGAACTCCTTCGAGACCAGGCCCTGAACCTTACGCCATATCATCGCGTATTATACACCTAAAAATCTAACAAGAATCTGGCGATTACGTGACAGACTATCTTGAAAGATTCCCTCTCCTCGATGAAGTAAATCGTAAAACACTTACGGCCTATATCAGGAAACAGGAAATTAAACAACTACAACCCTCGAGTATCAAGGACAAGGCATGGCGGGTCTGTTATCTCTTAAAGACCCTGAAGTGGAAAGATGCACGAGATATAACAAAGGAGGATATCGAGGATTATATC
>JBAXTR010000319.1:0-2423 GCA_037130095.1 Methanomicrobiales archaeon | reverse complement strand
CAAATCTGATATATTCAAATCAGATGACAGATGAATATTCACGTTGAGGTGGAACAGATAACTATCATCACATTTGCCCATCACAAAGGAGGTACCGGGAAAACGACATCCTGCCTAAATATTGCAGGATTTCTTGTAAAATCTGGTAAAAATGTGCTGGTGGTTGATGTAGACCCACAGGCAAATGCTACTTCAGGACTTGGAATAAACCCGGATTCATTGAAGGCCAGTATGTATGATCTTTTTATGGGAAAATGCCCCGGGTACCAGTCCATAGCAATTACAGATATAATCCAGAAAACCAAATCCGGGATCGATATTGCCCCTTCAAGTCTTGAACTGGTTGGGGCTGAGCCCTTCCTCTATACAACTGAAGACAGGGCGAAAATCCTGACTGAAATTCTTCTTCCTTTAAAAACAAGGTATGACTATATCCTGGTAGATACCCCCCCAAGCATGGGGCAGTTCGTTATCAATGGACTTGTAGCATCAGACCACACGGTTGTCACCTTTGACCGGGGTGTGTTCGCATTACATGGCCTGCATACACTCATGACGATCTTTACTGACATTAAAGAAATTATCGGGACCAAAATAACACCTGGCCTGGCGATATTAACCCGTTGGGATAGCAAAGAGCCACCCAAAAGTGGAATTAGGGCTTTTATTTCGCGATTATCGCTGAAAGATTCATCGCAAAGTGAGAAAGAAGAAGAGATGATTCGGGATTTTGAAGGGGAAGTACGGAAATATTTCAACCTCGTATATCCAGTGCCCTACAGCAGGGAGATATATGAGGCTCAGAAGGCAGGGTTACCAATTTCTCATTTTGCTCCGGATTGTCCTGCGGGAAAAGCATATTCCGCGATAGCTGAGGTAATACAAAAATGGTAGGAATAATTTGAGGAGGGGATTCTGATGGTTGCAGAAAATACTGTTGGCGGTACTGGATCTGAATTGAACGCGAAAGCGGGACGGAAAGCACTTCTTCTCGGAGTACCCTGCAGGGCCACGTCCGGACCCGTTCAACCCGGGACAGGAGAGAATGCAATTCTTTCCAATATTGAAGAACAACTAGGGAAAGGACTAAAGGGCGATTATTCAGGTCATATTGATGAAACAAGCGTTAATGAGTCGTTGAAACCTCTTGTTAAGGCGGTAAATGATATTAACCGGAGATTGGAGGAGGAAAACTCCGAACTACTCCGTCTCCGCATGCTTGAGGAATCCAGCAGCAAAAACGAATCTGAATTCTCTCAATTATTTATCCTTAAAGAAAGTATTTTTATTAAAAACCCTATGCCTCTCCTTCTCCTCGATTCAGACCAGAAAATAAAGGAAGTAAATGAAGCGTTCTGCCGTGTAAGCGGGATCAGTCCTGAAGAATTAAAGGCCATGAATTACCAGGATTTGAAAGTATCCAGCATTCGTGGAAACGGTGTATCAGATGTTCTTAAATTTAAACGTCACAATGTAAGCGACCTGATAATTGAATTCCCATCAGGAGCTCATGCATTTGAACAATATAGCATACCAATGATCTCTGACACAGGTTCGGTATCAGGGATAATGGTAGTCTTTTATGATAAGACTGCCAGTCTGCAGGAAGAAGAGCAGATGAAAAGTGAGATCCAGGAATTAAAAATACTACTCGAAGAAGAATCGAAAAAGAAAGAGATCTTTACCCCGCCGGTCGAAATCCCGGTAATCGCGAATGAAGTCACACCTTCGATTGAAACCATGGCAGAAATAGTAACTCCTGCTATTAACGAAGCGAAGGAGCACAATGCGAAGAAAGACCAGGAAAAAAGCCTGACTTTTGATGTCGTTGAATTTGATCTCTGCGGGGAAAAATATGCCCTTGATATTAATCTCGCTCGCGAGATAGTGGAGATGATGCCGATTACCCCGATTCCCTGTTCTCCCGATTACCTTCGCGGTATCATGAACCTTAGGGGGGAAATAACCAATATCATTAATATCACCACAATTCTCGGCCTTCCGGCCCGGGATGAAGATTCAGGCAATAAGATAATCGTTTTATCTGCAGAGGCAACAGGTGGAGAAAATATCGGCGTGATTGTGGACGATGTCCAGAGTGTGATCCAGATTAATGAACGTGATGTTGAACATCTTGGTGAAGGTTTGTCCTCGCAATCCTCCATGCATATCAAAGGTATTATCAAGATTGGAAGCAGGGGACTGGACAAAAAAACAGAGTCCGATGAGAAAGACCTCGTTATCTGGCTTGACATGCTCAAGGTTATCGAGGATCTGTCACTTCAGAAAGCGCATTAATGTTCAATAAAACAACAAATTTTTTTATTTTTTTTTGAAAAGAATATTCAGCCTTTCAAAGTAGTAAGATTATATCGAAATCTGTTTTTCCTCTTAATACCCTTGAATTTAAGTTATAATGTACG
>JBAXTR010000318.1:0-2437 GCA_037130095.1 Methanomicrobiales archaeon | reverse complement strand
GGCTAATTGCTTCTTGGCCAGTTCGAGGTAGCTGCTCAGGACAAAGAACTGGTTTGTCAGGTCTTTCCGTGTCAGTTCGGAGAGTACATGTAACTTCTGGTTCACCCGCAGGAGGATGCCTTGGGCGACTTTGCGATCGGTGATATCCCGGACCACCCCAACCATCACTCGTTTTCCCTGGAGAATGACAACGTGGGAATTGATCTCGACCGGAATCATAGTCCCGTCCTTTCTCCGGTGCTCCGTCTCGAAGACCGCATGGCCGGTGGAGGATAATTCCCTGACGATCTCGTTGAGGGGTCTGCTATGGTACGCTCCGACAAAATCGATGGGCCCGTGATTCAACAGTTCTTCCCGTGTAAATTGCAGCATCCGGCAGGCGACTGCATTTACTTCGATGAATTTCCCGGGCTTCCCATCAGGTTCAATCTTATGGATCTGGATCCCGTCATTAATCGTATCAAATATTTCCCGGAACTTCTCCTCGCTCTGTGCGAGTGCTACGAACTGTGCTTTAAGCTCTTCCTCGGCGGCAGCCAGCTGCTCATTTGCTGCCATCAGCTCCTGGTTCTTTCTTTCAAGCTCATGTTCAACCCGTTTGCGTTCGATTACATCCTGTTCCAGCTCAATGTTGGAGGCAAGAAGCAAAGTACGCGTATCCTTGAGATTGGAGGACATCTTGTTGAATGCCAGGGACAGGTCACCCAGTTCATCGTTGCTTTTAATCTCAATTTTTGTATCCAGGTCGCCCGATCCGATATGTTCAGATCCGTTCCGGAGTGCAGAAATAGACGTGAGCACTGAGCGGTTGATGAACAGATAATTGAGTATGACAAATACGATAAGCACGGCAAATGTGAATGAAATTAGCAGGATAGTCCTCTGCTGCACCCCGGAAGCTTCGGCTTTAACCTGTTCTGAGAGCTCGGCAGACCGGGATATCAAAGTCTGGGTTTGTCCTGCCAGGGTACTTTCAGAAAATTCCTGTTTTTCCTGGCTCTTTTCATCGGGTACCATCCCCAGCTCACCATTGGTAACTGCAACCAGGTTGGAAAATGAAATATTCAGCTCCTTTCGACTTTCGGATATTTCATTGAGTTTGGTCTTCTGGGAAGGATCTGTTAATGAGAGTTCCTGGATCCTGCTTGCTAACTCATTGTTTTTTGCATTCCAGTATTTGACCGGGATTTTCCCGCCGTGGACAAGATAATCATTTTCCAATAAGGTGAGCTCAAATGAGGATTTCTCAATATTATCAATGATCTGCTGCTTTTTTTGTATTTCCTGGAGTTGTGCATTAGCGGAAAAAATTGTGAAAACTATCAACATTGACAGGATGACAAAGAGGATGAGACTGATATTTACCTGTGTTTTGATTTTCATCGTTCAAACAACCTTTCCAACACTCAATAGAGTAGAGTAACAGCATTCGGTTTCAGCTTGGCCAGTGTATCCCGGTATATAAAGTCTGAAAAATCGGGTACATCGGTCGCATTCGTCAGATTATTCCGCGTTCTCCACCGGGTCTCGTCCTCCATTGATGTGATCAGCGACTGGGAAAGCGCCACGGTAAAATGATGATTCGGCCAATCCTTTTCCATGTACTGATGATCAAAATTTGTCTGTTTCCGGGCGACTTCTTTTGCTTCTTCCGGGTGGGAATTGACATAGGTTTCTGCCTGGAGAACCGATGCCAGCACCCGTTCTGTGATCTCCGGGTGCTCCTTCAGGAAGAACTCATTGGATACAAGAGAATAATGCGCATGCTGACCAAGATTAACCGGCCAGACCGCTGCATTTTCATCCATTTTTTGCCTCATCTGGTATACATATGGTTCCGTTGTAAATGCTGCGTCAAGATCTCCCCCGGTAACTGCATTGACAAGTGATGCAGGCTGGAGGTAGATTATAGTAATATTCTCCGATGAAAGCCCATTCAGGGTAAAAAACCTGTCCATGAAATATTCCCCGATTGACCCCTTTGTTACGCCGATCTTTTTCCCTTCGAGATCCCGGATCTGAAATATTCCCCTGTCCTTCCGTCCGACCACATAATTTGTGTCAGATTCTGAAAGAGTGCCAATTACCTGTAAGTTTTTGTTATACAGGCCTGGGTCGGAAAGGGTATAATCATGAATATAAATAAAATCAGATTTATGATTAAGGAGATCCTGTATTGCGACCGAGCCGGATGGAGATTCCTTGAATGTGACATTCAGGCCGTGTTGTGCGAAATATCCCTGGTCCTTGGCGACCATTAACAGGGTGGATGCTGCAGTGTGGCCCGGATCAATAGTGATATCCATTATTGGTGCAGATGAGGATTGCTGCACAGACTGTAGGTACCATGTTCCTCCACCTATTAGGATAAGAACGATAATTATGAGTCCGATGATATGGTTTTTTTCCATGGCACAATACATCGAATCCTCTATGT
>JBAXTR010000317.1:0-2462 GCA_037130095.1 Methanomicrobiales archaeon | reverse complement strand
AACCCGGGTCAAAAGCTCCGCAGGCTTCTAGGATGTCCACTACCCTACCGGGACAAGGGCGATATCAGATTAGGATCTGACTCAATTACTTCGTTTTCATGCCTTAAAAACATGTGCCTCCCGGGAAATTCAGAAATTCATTGATACTGGCAACAAGGGCCAAGAACATTATTCAGGAAAAAGGTTTACATGTAAGTGAGGCCGACTGAAACATAGCAATTTCCCGTCCGGTCAGAAAAAGGTGAATATATATGTCAGATACTGAAGAAATAAAGTCCCAACTCTTTACCTATGAGCACAAGGCACGAAGGTGGGAACTCCTGGTCCGTATATTTTACAGCATCGCAATCGCGATCGTAATGATGGTATATGGATTTATTGCCGGAATTGTAATGATTATTCAGTGGTTCGTGATCCTGGTTCTCGGCCGGCGCAGTGAAGGACTATCAGATTTCATCCGCGGGTATCTCGAGTACCATGTCCATGTACTTTCCTATACATCATGGATGACTGATGCACGGCCCGGGATAATGCCAAAGCAGGTAAAGATATTTGAAGAGAAAGCCCCGGAACAATAATGGGGAATAATGTGTGGGGATGGATCTGGCGTAGCCAGTAACAAGTTTAACATCCCTGTTTTTCCTTTAATTCAATGTAAAACACATTATTAGATGCATCACTAACACCGATAAAAAGAAACAAATTTACCTTTTCATCATTGCAGTACTTATACAGTGACTTTGCGGGAAGTCAGGACAATGTAATGGAGATCTCAAACAGGGAGATTGCGTCAAGGCTTTTATTGATTGGTGAACTTCTGGAAATCACCGGTGATAATGTATTCAAAATCCGGGCATTCAACAGGGCGGCTGATGCAGTTGGGCGTACAAACAACACTGTTGCATTAATGAGCGAAGATGAGCTCAAACTAGTCCCCGGTATCGGTCCTGCAATAGCAAAAAAGGTGAGGGAGATCGTTGAAACCGGTACATGCAAAGAACTTGAAGAACTCCGTGTAAAAGTACCTCCCTCTCTCGTGGAACTCCTTAATGTGGAGGGAGTCGGACCAAAAACCATTGCTGTGCTTTGGAATAAAATGAATATCCAGAGTATAGAGGACCTCGAGAAAGCAGCCAAAGGCCGTAGAATCCGCTCATTAAAGGGATTCGGTGAGAAAAAGGAACAGGGCTTTTTAAAGTCAATTGCCCTGTACCGTGCTGCCGGGGGAAGAATGAACAGGATGGAGGCCGATGCGGTCGTGGATCAGCTTGCAGGAGCCCTGATGCCCGGAACTTGGATTGTTGCAGGAAGTTATCGCAGGGGTAAAAGTACCATCGGAGATATTGATATTGTTACAACCGAATCGCCATCAGTCGTCAATCCTAAACTACGCAATACGGTCGACGAGGTTATCGATGAAGGAGAACGAAGGACATCTGTGCGTGTTCTTGGGCAGCGGGTCGATATCAGGTTCACTCATGAACGGCAGTATGGCTCCACGCTGATATACCTGACTGGTTCAAAAGAATTCAACATCAGGCTCCGGGAAATTGCAATCGAAAAGGGCCTTAAAGTAAACGAATACGGCGTGGAAGAGAGGGCTGACGGAAAACTCCATGAGTTTCATGAAGAGAGGGACATGTTTGCATTTCTTGGCCTGCAGTATATCGTCCCTGAGCTACGGGAAAACCACGGAGAAATCGAACTTGCAAAGAATTTCCAGATGCCACAACTCATCGGACCAGCTGATATCAGGGGTGACCTCCACGTCCATTCTGAATGGAGTGACGGGTCTCTTTCCCTGGAACAGCTGGCGGTAAAAGGTGAAACCCTGGGATATGAGTATATCCTCTGTTCTGATCATTCTGCATCCCTCGGAATCACCCATGGCCTTGATGAAGAAAAATTACAGCAACAGGCCCATGCAATTGAGCGCGTGAACAGGAGGGGAGGGACCTGCACATTGCTCCGAGGCATCGAAGTTGACATTCTTTCAAATGGCTCACTTGGACTTCAGAACAATGCGCTTTTCGACCTTGACGTTGTTATTGCCTCCGTTCATTCCGGGCTTAAAGACGACCGTGACTCAATGACACGCCGGGTAATTACCGCTGTGGAGAATGAAAACATTGACATTATCGGCCACCCCACAGGCCGGCTGATCGGCAAACGGTCTGCATTCGAAATAGATATGCCCCGTGTAATCGATCGTACACGGGATACCGGTACAGCGCTCGAATGCAATGCCTCACCATGGAGACTTGACCTCGATGACACTGACATCAAGCATTCAAAAGAAAAGGGGGTCCGCATTTCAATCGGAACCGACTCACACCAGGAAGATGAGTTTGCAAATATGCGATATGGTATAACGATTGCACAGCGGGGGTGGTGCAGTACGAAGGCTATCATAAACAGCTTTTCCTTGCCGGAACTCCTGGAATGGGCTTCCCGATGAGGTC
>JBAXTR010000316.1:0-2478 GCA_037130095.1 Methanomicrobiales archaeon | reverse complement strand
CCTACTGCCCATTTTGCAGGAATCATCAGGAGCACGAGGTCGAGAAGGTAAAGAAAAGTAAGACGACAGGGCTCCACTGGATTGACCGGCAGAAGGCACGAAGAGGCCATGTCGGGAACATGGGGAAGTTCTCAAAAGTCCCCGGTGGAGACAAGCCGACCAAGAAGATCAATGTCCGTTACCGGTGCAAGACCTGTGGAAAAGCACATCTCCGCCCGGGATACAGAATTGCAAAATTCGAACTGACGGAGTGAGCGAAAAATGGTACGTCAGCACAGGGATAACAGGAGTACGTTCATCAAGGTCAAGTGCCCGGACTGCGAAAATGAGCAGCTGGTCTTTGACAAGGCATCCACCAAGGTGGATTGTGTCGTCTGCGGAAAAGTGCTCGCCGAGCCAACTGGTGGCAAGGCAGGCATCCAGGTTGAAAAACTTGCAGAATATAAGTGAGTAACTTATGAAGGGTGAAGAATGGCCGGAGGAAGGAGATCTCGTCGTATGCACGGTACAGCATGTAAAAGACTTTGTTGCATTCGTGTCACTCGATGAATATAACGGTCGTGAAGGCCTGATCCCCATCTCCGAGATCGCGACAGGGTGGATCAAGTATATCAGGGACCACATCAGGGAAGGCCAGAAGGTGGTCTGCAAGGTCCTCCACGTAGATACAGCGCGAGGCCATATAGACCTTTCATTAAAGGATGTCAATGAACACCAGCGCCGGGAAACAATCCGGGAGTGGAAAAACGAATCGAAGGCCAGCAAGTGGATCAGTTTTGCCGCGGAGGCTTCAGGCGGGTCTGCAGAGGCAATTGAAGCTGCATTATACAAAAAATACGGGGACCTGTACACGGCGTTTGAAGATATCGTCATGAACGGTCCGGGAGTCGTCGGGGAACTGGGGTTACCTGCGGCGACTGTCGATGCACTGGTTGCTGTTGCCAAAGAGAACGTAAGAATCCCGAAAGTCACGGTTGCCGGGAATATCATCCTCACATCCCCGAAGCCGGATGGTGTAAATATTATACGCCGGGCACTTCGTAGTGCTGAACCAAAGATCCAGGACGTGGAGATAGAACTTACCTACATCGGTGCACCAGCTTACCGGATCAAGGTCACCGCCCCGGACTACAAGACCGCGGAGAAGGCGATTGAACGGGCCGCAAGCGCTGCGATTGGAGTCGTGGAACGGGCAGGCGGCGAAGGCAAATTCGTCAAGAAGCCGAAATCCGGTAAGAGTTCATGAGTGGTCATATAAGGCGTTGCGAGAAGGACAGGACCTACACTATTAAAAGCCAGTGTCCTGTTTGCGGTGACGCAACGAGGACTGCACACCCGCCGCGTTTTTCACCAGAAGACAAATTTGGGGAATACCGGAGACGGGTCAGAGAATGGAAGATATAACAATCCGCTTTCTTGATGATTTTTCGAAAGATGAGGTAGATTCACCGATTCTTATCGAAGGGCTGCCCGGGATCGGGCATGTCGGAAAACTTGTGGCTGAGCATATCATCCACGAGCTTGGTGCAAAAAAGGTCGCAGAGATACATTCGATCTATTTCCCTCCCCAGGTGATTATCGAAGAGGACTGTGTCATCCGCCTCGCCAATAATGAGATTTTTTTCTACAAGGACGATACGCTCCAGGTCCTGTTCCTGGTCGGGGATTTCCAGAGCACTTCAAACGAAGGGCATTACCTGCTCGCCGACCAGTACCTGAAAATTGCCCGGGAATTCGGGGTCAGGCGGATCTATACCCTTGGCGGTTTCGGCGTCGGTCACCTTGTGGAAGAACCCCGGGTGCTTGGAGCAGTTAACCGGATTGATTTAAAGGAAGAAGCGGCAGATGCAGGAGCGACTTTTGACAATGGTGAACCGGCAGGCGGTATTATCGGTGCGGCAGGTCTCCTGCTCGGCCTGAGTGCGTACCATGACATTGAGGGCATATGCCTGATGGGTGAGACCTCCGGGTACCTCGTCGACCCGAAAAGCGCTACCAGCCTGTTAAAAGTCCTTTCAAATCTCACCGGCATCAGGGTCGATGCAACAACCCTCGTCGAGCGTGGGGTGGAGATGGAACGGATGGTCCAGAAACTGATCGAGGGCGAACAGGCGGTACGTGACGAAGAACTGAGATATATCGGATAATATCCGGGACGATAAATAATTGACATAGGGGGAGGGTGAATAACCTTTTCTCCTAATTTAGAATTTTCAGCATCCTATCGGTAACTTACCAACATACACCCCGTTGAAATTCCCGAGCAGGACAGGCTGGGTGGAAAGCCATCTGACCGACTCTCCTGATAGATCGACGCTTAATAAGTCCGTTGTAACAACGATAAAAACCGAAGTGTTACAGGTAACAGGGCCTGTGTTTACCTTTTCTTTAACTGATGACATGTTGATTTGGATCGTCCCGTAGTTAGCATTATCAAAGTAATAATTAAATGGGACTTTGTTATAATCAGGCATAACA
>JBAXTR010000315.1:0-2564 GCA_037130095.1 Methanomicrobiales archaeon | reverse complement strand
CAATAAAGATACGAATTATCCTTGAAACACACAAGTATTTTCTGCTCAAAACCATTGAAAATAGTGAATAAATGTCACTTTTCTTCCATCTTAGCACATCTTCTGATGGCACTCGTATTTTTCTTTAATTTCCCGCCCTCAGGATTTTCCTGAACTGTATATTCGTGTTTTCCCGGTTCAATAAATATGAAGGGAGACATCATTTTGTTCAAACTTCACTCCCACCGGATGGTACAAAAAGAAAAACGAAAGGATAAATTATGGAAGAACCTCATTATGTATTAAGATCACCAGCTAACAAAAAAGACGGATTGACCCAACTACAGTTGGTATATTCATCAAACAACCATCAGGTCAGGTTAGATACCGGGATAAGAATCAGACCAAAAGATTGGAATGACAACAAGAAACAAATTCTCGCATCGGTCTCAGAAATTGACAAAGACAGCAAGGAATTGAATAATTTGATGGCTGAAAAAAAGAAAAAAGTCCTCACCATCGTCAGTGAGTTCAAAAAAGAACACGAAAACGGAACCTCTGTAGCCCCTGATCCGGATCCGAAATATGTCCGTGAAAAGTATAATGAAGTCAGAAAACTAACCAAAGACGAAAGACCCTTGCTCGAACACTTCAAAAGCTACATTGAAAATCGTAAAAGTTTTTTGGACACAGTTTACAATGGAATGAAAATGGATAGTAGAGCAGGTCAATATAAAACCCTCAAACATTACGAAATCCTATACAATGATTTGGTAAGGTTTTCAACCACTCAGCATAAAACTCTCTATTTCTGTGATGTCGATAAGAAATTCAGAGATAACCTAATCAAATTCTATCTTGCCAAAGGAGCTTCAAAAACTTCAAAGAAGGGGTTGAATAACTCAACTTTGAAGAAGAAGTTTACCTATCTGAAAGCATTTCTAAATGCAATGGTTAAGGATGGAATTAATAAAAATCTAACCTACCAATCGTTTTCATTGACAGAATTCAAATTAGCTGCATCTGATGAAAACATTTTTGCTTTGACTATCCCCGAATTTGAACAATTCAGAAAATTTCCCTTGAAATTGGAAAAACTTGAACTGGTAAGGGAATATTACCTTGTGTCTTGTGCAACAGGGCTCCGCTGGTCTGACGTATCCCGTATCAACAAGAACAAGATTAAGGATGGCATACTTACCACAAACGTATTGAAGACCGGACAAACATTGAATATTCCTTTAAACCCAATCAGTGAATCCATTTTGAAGAAGTACAACTATCAACTTCCGGAAATCAGCAAACCCGAAATCGATAGACGATTGACATTGATGTGGATGACAATGAGTGAATCGATACCGTCATTAAAGGAGCAAACCCTTTACAAATATTATGTAGGAAGTGCGATGATAGAAGAATATTATCCTAAATATCAGTTGTTAACATTCCACACCAGCAGGAAGTACTTTATCACTTACCTGATTTCTAAAGGTGTGCCAATTGACCAGATCAGAAAATTATCTGGTCATCGTGGAAGTCTGGAAGTCTTTTTCCGATATGTTTATTCTGGAAATATGGATCCCGGGATCAAGAATCTTTTTATGGAATCGGATATGTGGAAATAATAACATGATGTTCTGTTGGTAAGGGTCTCAGGGTTTAGGTTCTGAAACCCTTTTACCTTCTCTTCCACCCGCGTTAAAACCTCTATACTCAAATACCTCCAAGAAACAAATCCGGCCTATTGCGCTAATCCATATCAGTCTTAAAATGTACATTCTGGATTGTACCCTGATATAAAAAAGCCTACCCCAATCAGGATAGGCTTTTTCAATTCTATGATTTCAGTTATGGTTACTCGGTCGGAGCAACAGCTGGAACAACGGGAACGGTTTCAACTACTGGCTCCACTTTGGGGGCTTTCTTCGTTTTTGGTTTGACAAGTTTTGCAGAAGTAGCCATCTCCTCTATTCTCTTTTTCTCAATTGATTTTGTCTTAGCAACTTTCTTCACTTCCTTTTTCGGTTCTTTGGTGAGTAAAGATGTAACGACTGATTCAACCGTTGCAGCAACTTTTGTCTCCGCTTTCTTTTTAGGAGTCGGTTTGACGACAGGTTTCTTTTCAACTACGACCTTTTCTTTAACAGCAACCTTCTTCGTATTAGCTTTATTAGCTGCAACTGGAACAGATTTAGCCGTTGGGGCAGATACTACTTTCAATGCAGCTGCTTTTTTCTCAGCTTTCTTTCCAACTTTAGCTTTGACTTCAACCTTCTTTTTTGGTTCAGCTTTTTTCTTCTCTTCCTTTTTTACTGGTTTAACGGGAACAGTAGCTTCGACTGTGGGTAAAACTACCTTAGGTTTTCTGCCACGTTTTTTCGGTTCAGTTTTCTCAACAACCTTAACCGCTGGCTTACGACCTCTTTTCTTGCCCTGTTTTAATTCGACTGGTTCGGCTTTTGCCGGTTTAGCACCAAGTTTTTTCAGAATATCTTGGATTTGGGCAATATACATTTGAGCTTCTTCCATCTCAGCTGTATACATTTCGATCATGGACTCTAACTCCTGATCAGTAAAATTTATTG
>JBAXTR010000314.1:0-2566 GCA_037130095.1 Methanomicrobiales archaeon | reverse complement strand
CAGGGAAGATCAAGAAGGGCTCAAACGAGGCAACAAAAGCCATCGAGAGAAGCATTGCAACCCTGGTGCTGATCGGTGCAGACGTAGAACCAGCCGAGATCGTGATGCACCTCGGGCCACTCTGTGATGAGAAAAAAATCCCCTACTTGTATATCAATAAGCAGAATGACCTCGGCGCCGCAAGCGGTCTCGATGTCGGCTCTGCAGCTGCTGCAATTGTAAAACCCGGAAAGGCGAAGGAAATTATTGACGATATCGTCAAACAGGTCACCGACCTGAGAGCGTGAGGATATTATGGCAGACGAAGGAACACCCGCGGAGGTGATCGAGGTGATCGGCTCAACAGGGATGCATGGTGAGGCGATGCAGGTAAAATGCCGGATCCTTGACGGGATCAACAAGGGCCGTATCATTACCCGCAATACCGTCGGTCCAATCCGTGAAGGCGATGTACTGATGCTCCTCGAGACCGAGCGCGAAGCGAAGAAACTATCGAGGCGGTGAGCAGAAATG
The DNA here is from genome assembly GCA_037130095.1 of Methanomicrobiales archaeon. Lineage (GTDB taxonomy): Archaea > Halobacteriota > Methanomicrobia > Methanomicrobiales > Methanospirillaceae > CAIKOD01. Next base: position 2,053 of record JBAXTR010000314.1, on the reverse strand, counting down.
GTTGAAATGCGCAACTGCACATTCTGTGGCGGAGCAGTAGAACCCGGTACCGGGAAGCTTTTCGTCAGGAAAGACGGAAGCCTGTTTTACTTCTGCAGCACAAAATGCCAGAAGAACTACAAGCTCGGCCGCGTGGCCCGCAAAGTTGCATGGACTGCCGCAGGCCGTAAGGCACTCGGAAAGGAGTGAGCCGGCTTGGAACGCACCTTTGTAATGGTCAAGCCTGACGGGGTCCAGAGGGGACTTGTTGGTGAAGCAGTCGGACGGCTTGAATCCAAGGGCCTTAAGCTCGTGGCGGCACGTTTTGAGCTGATGCCTGACAAATGTGTGATTGAGCAGTACAAAGAACACCAGCAGAAGCCGTTTTTCAATTCTCTTAAAAAATACATCATGAGCGGGCCGGTATTTCTCATGGTCTGGGAAGGGAAGAACGTCGTGAAGATCGTTCGCACGGTAATCGGTGCGACGAACCCGGCAGAAGCTGCGCCTGGGACAATCCGTGGTGATTTTGGCCTTGATATCGGAAGAAACGTGATCCACGCTTCTGATTCGGTTGAAAGTGCAAACCGCGAGATTGCAATCCATTTCACTGCAGATAACCTCGTCAGTTACACCCGGATAGACGAGCCGGTCCTCTACGAGTGACCGGGCAGATCCAGTCATTTTTTTATCTTTTCCAATTAAGCAATACTCTTATCAGATAACCACGAATTACCGCTTATACCAGGGGAGATCATAATGCACCCTGCTTCAGAACATGGATGGGGGAGCGCGTATGAAAGACAATGCCCCTGAACGGATGGTAGTATGGTAGTTAGGATTGCTCTTGCACAGGTCACACCGGTATGGGAAGACCCGGGTGCGACACTCCGGAAGGCAGAGCCATTGATTGAAAAGGCTGCAGTTGAAGGGGCGGTAATTATCTGTTTTCCTGAACAGTTCGCTACAGGCTGGGACCCGGGCTCAGTTTCAAATTCACAACCGCCTGATGGTGAGATTTTTCATACCCTCTCAGGATATGCCAGACGATATAATATTGCGGTCCTCGGCTCGATTCGCCTGCAGGAGGATGGTAAAATATTCAATGCCTGCATGGTTATTGGAAGCGACGGTACTTTACTGGCCAGTTACCGGAAAGTCCACCTGTTTTCACCTCTGGAGGAGGGATCTATTTACCAGCCGGGTGAGAACATTGCAACGTTCCAGCTCGGCGGCATGACCTTTGGAATAGCAATCTGTTATGATCTCCGGTTCTTCCCGTTGTTCCGGGTCTATGCGACTGCAGGGGTGGACTGCGTGCTCGTACCTTCAGCCTGGCCGGCCTCACGAATGGACGCGTGGGAGCTCTTCATCAGGACACGGGCTATCGAAAACCAGATATTTGTTGCAGGAATTAATACCGTCGGAATTACCCCCGTTGACAGGTATTCAGGAAATTCGATGGTTGCCGGACCTATGGGTAGCATCCTCAGCAGGGCACCTGAAGAAGAGGGAATTACCTGTACAGACCTCGATGCAGGTGCAATCAGAGAGGCCCGCAAGGCAATGCATGTAGGGGAGGACCGGAAACCAGGGCTTTACCACGACATGGCCAGGGCAGTTAAGAAGAATTGACGGTTCATAGGTCATCTAATGGGAGCCGCAATATGAATACAGAGAAAATTAAGGTTCTGTTTATCTGTTCTCATAACGCCGGCAGATCCCAGATGGCCGAAGGGTACCTTAATGCCAGGTATGGTGACCGCTACGTTGTGCAGGGAAATATTAATTGAACAGCTTGCATTTATCTCAACGTCCAGGTGGTATTAGAACCGAGATCCCTTTTATCGATAATAAACGGTATAATAAAACCCAAACGCATGCGTAAAAAATTGGGACAAGCGGCTGATAAAACGGCATCCAGGCCATGAGGACAATGGGGAGAACCTTGCCTATATCTACCCGGAAGACCCATTTCTGTATATGTACCGTCTCGTGTGCGTCCATTGCGGAGAGAACTATGCACCTGACGAGATCATCTATAACTGCCGGCGGTGCGGTCACCTGCTCGCAG
>JBAXTR010000313.1:0-2570 GCA_037130095.1 Methanomicrobiales archaeon | reverse complement strand
AGCAGGCCCAGAGTGCGTAGAATACGCGGGTGCGAAGCATCTGTCCCCTGTTAAACTCACATGCAACCGCCTGCCCGGGTTTTGGGGCAAGGGGTGTCCATCCAGCTGGTTTCCACCCGGTCTTTGGAAATTTCAGCGGTAACGCCAGGACGAATATCAGGACGATGAATACAATCCCGAAAACCCTGAATGTGTTCATCACACCCGAAGCCCCTATCAGGTACCCTGCGATATTTGCAGTGATCAGTGCCGAAAACCCGAAACCCAGCAGGGTAAGACCGACTGCAAGACCCCTCCGGTCAGGGAACCAGCGGGCCGCAACAGCAACGGGTACACCATATGCAATCCCGACTCCTGTTCCGGCTATCACACCGTAGAAGATGTACAGCCACTGGACTGAACCTGCGAATGAAGAGAGAAGCCATCCGAGTCCGGTAAGGCACCCGCCGATAATCACCACGTTCCTCGGGCCCAGTTGCTCGATGTACTTACCTGTCAGAGGCATCGCTATCGCAAAAAACGCGAGGAAAACGGAAAACGGCAGCAGGATCTCATTTGCAGTAACTGTCTGGCCAAGCGTCGTGAAATATGCTGTAAGAGGTGCAACGAACACGCTCCATGAATAAATTGATCCAAGACAGAGGTTGATCACCAATCCAAGGAACACAAGGACCCAGCGTCCTTTTTCAGCATCCATTCCCATGATTTTTTCTGTTGAATTTTCACTCATATTCCTATCCTCCGTTAATGACATTGTTTTTTTTAGTCCTGATATAGCTGGCCCCGAAAAAATTGTTTAAATTGTTACTCGTCAAGTGTTGAGATGTCACCGGGGTCGATACCCATCTCCTTCGCCTTGAGCACCCTTCGCATGATCTTGCCGCTCCGGGTCTTCGGAAGTTTATCGACGAATTCGATCTCATGCGGCACCGCGATTGGACCTATCGTCATCCTGACGTGGTACATTAGGTCCTGCATCAGCTTATCACTTGGTTCGTGCCCTACCCGGAGGATTACAAACGCCTTGATTGAATTCCCCTTTACAAAATCCGGTTTCCCGATAACTGCGGCTTCTGCGACCGAATGGTGGGAAACAAGTGCGCTCTCGACCTCGGCTGTCCCTATATTGTGGCCGGCGACGATAATGATGTCATCCGCCCTGCCGAGGATCATGATATAACCGTCTTTTCCCTTTACCGCCAGGTCCCCGACCGTGTAGACCCCGTCAATAGTATACCAGTATTTGCGGTATCGTTCGTCATCCCCGTATACCGTACGGAGCATGGAGGGCCATGGTGACTTGACAACGAGGAACCCGCCGGTCCCGGGCTTTACCGAATTGCCATCCTTGTCGACCACATCTGCTTCGACGCCTGGGATAGCTCTTCCTGCGAAACCCGGGCGCATCGGCTCGCCGAGCATGGTGGTAATCATGTGCATCCCGGTCTCGGTCTGCCACCATGTGTCAAGTATCGGGCACTTTTTCTTCCCGATTACCTGGTAGTACCATTCGAATGCCTCGGGGTTCAGTGGCTCCCCGACAGACCCGATTATGCGTAACGAACTCAGGTCATATTTATCCGGCCAGGTCTCACCCATTTTCATGAACATCCTGATCGCCGTCGGAGCGGTGTAGAAGATCGTGATCTTCTGCTCCTCGATCAGCGACCAGTAACTACCAGCATCCGGGTAGTCCGGGGTCAGTTCTGATATGAAGACCGTTGCCCCGACTGCGAGTGGCCCGTACACGATATAGCTGTGACCGGTGATCCAGCCCGGGTCTGCAGTGCACCAGAAAATATCGCTGTCTTTGAGGTCAAATACGTATTTACTGGTGTAATATGTCCCAACCATGTACCCGCCGCATGTATGAACGATCCCCTTTGGTTTTCCCGTTGACCCGCTTGTATAAAGGGTAAACAGGATGTCCTCTGCGTCCATCACCTCGGCAGGACAGTCTGCAGGGGCCGCTCTCATCATCTCAATAAAGTCCAGTTCAAGGTTTGGACGCAGTTCTACCTGTGGGCTCTGCCGTCGGAGAACAACGACATGCTCAACGGAAGATGAGTTAATGATGGCTTCTTCCACGATTGATTTCAGCTGGATGACCTTCCCGCGCCTGATACTGACATCAGCGGTGATAACGACCTTTGCCTCTGCATCCTGTATCCGCATATTGAGTGCAGCGGCACCAAAGCCCCCAAATACTACACTGTGGACTGCACCGATCCGGGCACATGCGAGCATCGCAATCACCTGTTCCGGTACGAGCGGCATGTAGATACAGACCCGGTCCCCCTTTTTCACACCAATTTTTTTAAGGGCATTCGCAAACCGCATTACACAGGAGAGCAGCTGCTGGTACGTGTAAATCTTTTCAGCACCGTTTTCTCCTCTCCAGATCAGTGCGGCCTTGTTACGCCTGTTCCCGGAGGCATGGCGGTCGAGGCAGTTTGCCGTAATGTTCAGTTTGGCGTTGGTAAACCACTTCGCATACGGGTAGTTCAGTTCCTTTACCTTGTCCCAAGGCTGGATCCACTCGAGTTCATGGGCCATCTTACTCCAGAATG
>JBAXTR010000312.1:0-2579 GCA_037130095.1 Methanomicrobiales archaeon | reverse complement strand
TGATCCGGGGATTGGGTGATCTCTGCCTCCCCGGATCATGATTTTCATGCCAAAACCATAGCAATATTTTCCCAACCTTTTTTTCCTGAAATTAAAGCGTTTTCACATACTGATGACATCGCAAATACCTGTATGAATCTTCAGATTGCTGGGACCATACTCAAAGGGGGACCTGAATACCCCAAAATTTCGCAATATGTTGAAATAATCTCGGATCTATATCTTATCAGGATTCCTTCACGATGGCAGACCCTGATAAAAAAACGCTCGACAAGCTGAAAGAAAAGACCGCAAGGCTCTCGATCATCTCTAACACCGGGCTCGTACTGTTAAAATTTATCGTCGGGATCTCTATCGGCTCCGTGAGTATCATCTCCGAAGCCATTCATTCTTCGATGGACCTGGTTGCGGCAGTAATCGCTTTTTTTGCCGTAAGGAAATCCGCTGAACCCCCTGATCCTGAACATACCTTTGGCCACGGGAAATTCGAAGACATTTCAGGGCTTGTCGAGGCGATGCTCATTTTTATCGCTGCAGCCCTGATTATTTACGAATCTGTCCAAAAACTGCTTGGAGAGGAACCGGAACATTTCTCCCCTACAATGCTTATGGCAGGTATTGCCGTAATGGGATTTTCGGCACTTGTAAACTGGTACGTATCCTCAAGGCTCATGAAAGTCGCAAAACAAACAGACTCAATCGCCCTTGAAAGTGATGCCTGGCACCTCAGGACAGATGTCTTTACTTCACTCGGAGTTTTTTTCGGACTTATCCTGATACGACTGACAGGAATTACCATATTTGACCCGATCGTGGCAATTTGTGTTGCCATTGTGATCATGAAAGCGGCCTACGACCTGACAAAGCGGTCACTTTCTGACCTGATGGACCGGAGCCTCCCCGAAGCTGATGAAACCCGGATAAAGGAAATAATCTGTGAACATGCAAGAAATTACGCCGGATTCCATGAATTAAAGACACGGAGGGCAGGACCGGAAATATTCATCGACTTTCACCTGGTAATGCCAAAAGAGCTTTCTGTTGAACTGGCCCATGACTTCGAGGATCACCTGGAGTCAGACCTTAAACTTGAATACCCGCGGTCAACGGTTACCATTCACGTGGAGCCCTGCAACGAAGGGTGTGTACGATGCGGCTCGTTCTGCACGTATTATGAGAAAAAGAAGTTAGAAGGTAAGGATTGACAGAGATTCCCTTTTACTCCTGACAAATTGGTTTTCAGGCCAGAGAAAAAAGTCGATTTGCTAATTTTTCCCATATCGGTAAAGGGTTATCCGGGGCCCTGTTGATCAATAGTTGTGATACCAGGGATAAGACTTGAGATTTCTTCGACAATCCGGGTCTTGGTTTCTGATCGCCTGCCTGATTCGGTAAAATACTTCACGACCATGAGGACCTGGTATTTGTCAATATGAAAGTACACGGTAGGCTGTGTCCCAAAGGAAGGCAGGTACTTTTTATCACCGAGTCTTTCTATTTCCATTGCAGCCTGTTTCTGGCTCTCATAGGTATTCTTCTGTACGACATCAAGAACGAGAGTCCGGGCATTTTGCAAATCGACAGAAAATGGAAGTGTGATCCGTATCTCGTCACCGGTAACGGAAAGTTCACGGCTGGTATTGGTGACCATTTCCCTGTAAAGAATGCCATTTGGTATGGTTACTATTTCACCGGAGGGATGGTCCCCGGATTCTTTGTCGAGCTGCATCAGGGTGGTCCTGAAGATACCAATATCCATTACGATCCCATATACACCTTTAATCTGTATCCGGTCCCCGATCCTGTACATCCTAGTAATAAGTAGGGTCAGGCTCCCGACCACGTTCTGGATAAGGTCACGGAGGGCAACCACGAGTGCTGCCCAGACTATTCCAAGCACCAGGACAATTTGCCCGGGGTCCTCTACCCATTCCATCAAACCCAGCAACAGGCCAAGTGCCAGTAGTATTGCAATAAATATCCTTACTGCAGTGAAACGGGACGCTTCATCAGGCATTTTCCTGACAATCATATATACCCCTACCGTATACAGTACGAGAATAAAGATCGCAATAATGACCGTTTCGAAGACTTTTTCAAAAATGGTATTCTCAAATGGGGATTGTACAATAAGGGTCACATGCTGGTTCACATTTCCCGATATAAGGATCTCCGCAAGGATCATCAGGCCTATGATAAGAAATAAGAAGAGGAAATACCTCCACGGCAGGACATACGATCGCATCTTTTTGGGTTTACTACATCAATCCCTATCAATCTGCCTGTTTCGATTCAATATACCTGTCAGGTACTCATTAGTAACGTGGATAAAACAGGGCTAACCATTGATTATGATGTTATTGGTAAGGGCATTTTTTTCTTACTGCAAAACATCAATACTCCATTTTTTTGTGTAGCCTGGTGGCCTGAATAATTCATTCTTGGAAAATATCAGGGATGAAACGCAATTTTACGACATTTATCCAATCAGTGAGAAATATCATTGTACAGTCATGAAAACAGGAGAGCCTATGCCGAGATTTGAACTCGGGACTTCCTCCTTACCAAGGAGGCACACT
>JBAXTR010000311.1:0-2625 GCA_037130095.1 Methanomicrobiales archaeon | reverse complement strand
TAACGAAACTCATGATATTAGGGATTATGGAATTAATAGAGGCCGTAGAGGGGAGGACACGCTTTTTAATCCCCGGTCAGGACGAAGATTCTGCCTTCCCTCCCGGCACTGCGGCGGTGTTTTATAACCGACGTATGGAACTGAACCGCGATGCAACGGTCCTCCTGCTCCAGGTAATTCACCCTGAAGACTATATCGATACCATGGGCGCAACCGGTGTCAGGGGTTTACGGATTGCGCAGGAATGTGGCATAAAAGTAACTATCAACGACCGCGATTCCAGGGCGGTTGAATTAATTTCAAAAAATATCGCTCATTCCGGGATTGATACTATCACTGTTACAAAAAGCGATGTAAATGTCCTCCTGTCAGGCAACAGGTTCGATGCCGTCGATCTTGACCCCTTTGGAACACCGGCACCATTTATTGATTCCGCGATCCGGAGTGCACGTCATTTTCTCATGGTTACCGCGACAGATACCGCACCACTCTGCGGGGCTCATAAAAAGGCAGGTATGCGACGTTATTTTTCCCAGCCATTAAACAATGAGTACCATAGCGAGACCGGCCTCCGGACACTGCTCGGGTTCGTCGTTCGTGAGGCTTTGAAATATGATATCGGGCTTGTCCCACAGTTCTGCTTCGCCCACGAGCACTTTGTCCGCCTGCACCTGCAGGTAAGGAGAGGTACGTCCGCGGCTGAACGTTCGCTTTCATCAATCGGGTACATCATGCAATGCCCGAAATGTCCATCCCGCTCTGATCAACATGGAATGCTGCCCCAGCCCATGGTATGCGAATATTGCGGTACCCACCTCACACCGGTTGGCCCGCTCTGGCTGGGCGGGATTCAATCTGACCCGCTCCTTGATGCTATGGCGGAAAAAATCCCTCTTCTACCGCTCGGGACTTCGCGGGAGCTTGCAGTCCTGATATCACTCTGTCGGAATGAGCTTGCGACAGCAGGCTTTTATGACTATCACCAGCTGGCAAAACGGGAGCGACGCTCTCCGCCACCAATGGATGAACTGCTCGAAAGAATTCATTCCATGGGATTTCCAGCAACCCGTTGTCATTACCTCGGTACCGGTGTAAAAACCACGGCACCCCTCCCCCTCCTACTTCAGGCAGTAAAAGGAGATTGCTGATATTATCCGGCCATCACAGTATAACGCAGGTGGTATTTCGGGAATAATGTATAAATTCGCCTGTTTTATCGGATTGTAAAAGTCGCTAGTGTTCGATAATTATCGAGAGGATATCCCCATCATGGAGTTTATACGGAAGGCCAATTCTCTGCCCGGGATGTTTTACGTGATCACCCCAGACCCTTGCGTACCTGAAACGGTCGACAAAGTCGCGGTGAAGTTTCCTGCAGACATCTTGAACCGTGCTGCCGGACCTGATTATCAGGGGTTCTTCGAGGTCGGCCTCTTCACCCTGAGGACGGAGGAAGAGCCGCATGAACCCGAGTCTCTGGTAGATCTCCTCTTTTAACTCTTCCATGTGGTATCCGGTATGGGCAGAGATCATGACTGGGGGCATCGAGAAACGCTCGTTCAGTTTTTCATCTATTTCATTTACCTGCTCTATATCTATCAGGTCGATTTTGTTGACTGCAATGAATGCAGGAACATACACACGACTCCCCATTACCTCATCAATAAGGTCTTCCTGCGTGGCCCCGCCCCTGATAAGGATATCCGCATTCATGATTTTGCTTTCACTCAGGATCGCCCGGATTTCCTCGATATTGAGTTCAAGCGTACCAACCTTGTGAACGCGGACTCCACCGTGGGAAGTTTTCTTAATAGTGATATCGGGCTTTGGCCTGTTGACCCGGATCCCGGCATCGTACAACTCTTTCATCAGGACGTCCACGTGACTCTGGTTAAAAACGTCAACCAGAACCACGATCATATCGGCACTTCGGACAACACCGATTACTTCCTTACCGCGACCTTTTCCCATGGCGGCACCAGCAATCAATCCGGGAATATCAAGTATCTGGATTTTCGCACCCTTGTATTCCATTGCACCGGGTACTACCGTCAGGGTAGTAAATTCATAGGCAGCGACCGCGCTCTCTGCACCAGTAAGCTGGTTAAGCAGGGTACTCTTACCGGTTGACGGGAACCCGACAAGAACGACGGTTGCATCCCCGGATTTTTTAACCGAGTAGCCTTCTCCACCACCACTGGACTTCATCGCCCGGTTGACGGCATCGTCACGTAGTCTCGCGATCTTGGCCTTTACCCGGCCGATATGTTTAGAAGTGGCCTTGTTGTAAGGTGTCTTCTGGAGCTCATCTTCCAGTTCCTTGATCTGATCTTCGAGACCACTCATTCTTTCTATCATTGGCCGGATCATTCACATATAGTTGTGGGTATAGAAATCGCAGGGCAAGTTTTCTGATTTGGAAGAATTTTACCATGAAAAACGGACACGTCTGCGATAAACGGCGATTAACAGACATATTTAAGTAACAACACTACCCATGTATCTTGGCAGTTATACATACATTGCTGCTATAGTGTAGTCCGGCCAATCATGCGAGCCTCTCACGCTCGCGACTGGGGTTCGAATCCCCATAGCAGCATCACGACAACAAGTTCGATTCCCCAT
>JBAXTR010000310.1:0-2640 GCA_037130095.1 Methanomicrobiales archaeon | reverse complement strand
TGCTGCAGCACATCATGGATGATAACACAATACCGAGAAATATCAGGCGCGTCGCTGATGAAACACGCGTGCTGCTCATGAATAATAACAAGGGGATTGGTCTCCGTGCCGCGGAAGCAATCTCAAAAATTGACGAGATCAGTAATGACCCGAATATGCCGGTGCATGCACGGACCCGGATATGGGAACTCGTGTCCCAGCTCGAGACAATACCGCTCGATTGAGAATATGGTTTTATCCTTTTTTCTATCGAACTGATACCGGTCTATACCGGTCACTAACTTGCCAGATGATTCCAATGGTGGGGATAGTCCGCTCTATCAAAATTAAATGGTGCATGGGCATTAGTATCATAATAACCCCCTGAGGTTTCATGATAATATTGCCCATTAAATAGTACAGGACTTAAAACCGGTTCCGGATTTGACATTTATGTCTTTTCTACTTATTATTTCCCATCAACCGTTACCACAATTGTCCTTTTCCGGCTGGGTCGTACATCCAGTTCCACTACTACAACCTGTTGCCATATCCCGCAAAGAAGTGAACCATTCGCAACAGGAATGGTCAAGGAAGGTCCGATACAGGATGCTTTCACATGAGACCTCCCATTACCGTCCCCCCAACGGGTATCATGTGCGTATTGAACCGAATCTGGTGCAAGGATAGAAAGCGCTCTCCTGAAATCCTCAAGAACACCATCTTCGTATTCGATTGTGGTAACAGCAGCTGTAGAACCTGTTACAAAAATATTGGCGAGACCTTGGATTACCCCACTTTCAGACACAATTTTTTCAACATCAGGTGTGATACTAACTATCTCTCCTTCACCATGCGTGTGAAGATCTAATATTTTCTGGAACATACTGCATTCTATTTTGCAGGGATGAGATAACGGTTGCTCTATTTGTTTGAGAGAATAATAGCGTGGAGAAACACGTTGATAGCAATGATTTTAGGCTAATAATCAATGGGTAACGGAATAATATATTCTCTGGCATTATTCTTCAGGAATATATTCTCTGGTACTATTCTTCAGGATAAAAAATAATAAAAAATGTGAAGATTATTCATCCAGTTCAGGTACAAGAACTGCAACGCCGACAACCCTGTCACCGGCGTCCATCTTCATAATCCTGACCCCACGGGTACTCCGTTTCTGGATTGAGATCTCGGAGACTTTTGTCCTCATGACAATCCCTGATGCACTCATCACGATAATCTCATCATTATCAGAGACCGCCTTTGTGGTTACGACGGCGCCACCTTCACGGTCTGTCAGGATATTCCTGACACCCATGGTACCCCTGCCGTGACCCCGGAACTCATCAAAATCAGTCCGTTTTCCACGTCCGTTTTCGGTAATGGTAAGGAGCATATCCTTGTCAAGGACCGTGATAGCTTTCAAAACGTCATTACCCCTCATCCTGATACCAATGACACCCATTGCGTTGCGGTGTCGCGGGAGCACTGCGTCCTCGTGGAACCTTAAGCTCTGGCCTTTCGCCGTCGTGAGAATAAGTTCCCTTGTTGCATCAGTGATCTTCACATCGACAAGCTCGTCACCTTCACGAAGGTTGATAACGTTGATTCCAGTGGACCTGGGTCTTGAAAGTTCTTCGAGTGACACCTTGAGCACCTGGCCACGCTGTGTTGCAAAGAAAAGGAACCGTTCAGCACTGAACTCCCTGACGGGTATCACTGCTGTTACACGTTCGTTGTTCAGGTTCAGGAGGTTTACAATCGCCTTACCACGTGATGTCCGGGTACCTTCAGGGATGTCGTAGATCTTCAGCCAGTAAACGCGTCCCGTGTTCGTGAAACAGAGGAGATAATCATGGGTGTTCGCCACGAACACGTTCTCAACGTAGTCCTCGTCTTTTGTGGACATCCCGATAATACCCCTGCCACCACGACGCTGCTGCCGGTAGGTGTCAAGGTCCATCCGCTTGATGTAATTTAACGAGGTGAGCGAGACAAGTGCCGGCTTGTCCTCGATCAGGTCCTCTTTCTCGATGTTGGTCAGGTCCTTGCTGATCTGGGTCCTCCGGGCATCTCCGAATTTCTGGCCGAACTCGACCACTTCTTTCTTAATCTCTACCCTGATTGTCGATTCAGACGAGAGAATGCCATTCAGGCGAGCTATCTCGACTTCAAGGTCATTGCGTTCCCCAAGGATTTTCTGGTGCTCAAGTGCCGCGAGGCGACGGAGCTGCATCTGGAGAATTGCGTTTGCCTGCAGTTCGTCCAGACCGAATTTTGAAATCAGTGTATCTCTTGCGGCTTCAACGGTCTGTGAGGCACGGATCGATGCAATCACGGCATCGATATTATCGAGTGCCAGCAGCAGGCCGACGAGGATATGTACACGGTCCTCGGCCTTCCTGAGGTCAAACTCGCTCCGCTTCCGGATTACGACGATACGGTGCTGGACAAATTCCTCGATTAACCCGGGAAGCGAGAGGTACCGTGGCTGTTTATCAACAATGGCAAGGTTGATAATCCCGAAAGTACTCTCAAGTGCTGTGTGCTTGTAAAGAGTATTCAGGATTACAGCCGAATTGGTATCCCGCTTGAGCTCGATAACCACCCTCATGCCGTCCTTGTCCGACTCATCCCTGATATCGGAGATACCTTCAA
>JBAXTR010000031.1:0-13332 GCA_037130095.1 Methanomicrobiales archaeon | reverse complement strand
GAGCCTGATAAGCAGATTGAAAGTCCGGCTCTCCAGCCTCCGGAAGATGCCCTGGGGGGTGGTCACCATTGCCCCGGGGACGTAACGTGAACCTATTACGCCATCTGCTTCCGAAAGCCCGTTAAGGAGAGATTTCATCTCCTTCAGCGATGTCGAACCATCTGCGTCCATGTAACCCGCATACGGTGTGACCGCCTTCCGGAGTCCTTCCCGGATGGCCTTTCCTTTTCCGAGCCGTTCACGAAATTCAAGGCAGCTTATCCGCATTTCCTTGTTTTCCATTGCAAAATTACTGATTATCCCGGCGGTCTTATCATTCCCGTCGCAGATAAAGAGGTAGGCCGCCCTGGAACCAGTGATATCTGAAAGAAGTATCTGGATACGCGCCTCCTCGTTATAGGCAGGGATAACAAGGGTACATGCTTCCATGCCTGTATCATTCCCGTTTTGTTCCAGTAGACTCACTCCAGTTAGACAGGTCTGTTGAACACCTTATTTTGAATATCCTGCCCTGTACTCTTTCAGGCAGTTTTCTGCCTGGTTGCCGGGCTGCGGGGACTGGTGACGAAGGGTCCGTTGTACTGCCTGCCAGTGCTGACCAGGACCCCGCCCACCATTCAAATAGGTATACCTCTATATTTCAGGGCGCAACGGAAAATACATTGCGCAGTTTAACCCAGCTGGTGTTTTGTAAGGTGCTCTTTTAAGGCAGTTCCCGGCCGGCAACGCTCTGCGATAAGCAGGGCAGTTTCACGGAGCGACTGGTGGTCGCGAAGACATGAATCAGGTGGCGGGCTCTTACGCAACAGGGCAGAACTGTTCTCTGTTATCTGGATTAATTCGGTAGCAATGACTGCATTCAGCCATACGAGGTCCCGGAGAAGTTCGATCTCCTCCGCCCCCCTCATGCTCATCAGGTTATCAGGCATACAGATGGATTGTCACGCGAAACAGATGAATGACCCGGCTCCGGGAAAACCCTTATGCTGTCGCTCACGAAGATAACATGGAACTAAATGAGTTATATTGAGAGGATACGGAGCCAGGGAAGGGATGCCAACCCTTTTTTCCGCCTTATGGGGATCGATATTGCCTCGCTTGAAAAGGGGAAGGCAACACTCAGCATGAGAGTGCGGGACGATATGCTCAACGGTGAAGGATATTTACAGGGCGGGATGTTTACCGCGCTCGCTGATGAGGCCATGGTGCTATCCATTTATTCACTCCTTGAAGAGGACCAGGTTATTGCCACCATATCTGAGTCCACAAGTTTCATGCGGGGGGCAGGGCCCGGCATGGTCATTGTTGCCGAGGGACGTATAATAAAAAAAGGGAGAAGGGTTGTGTTCTCAGAAGCAGATGTACGCCTGGAGGGGCAGCATGACGTTATCGCCCGTTCCTCCGCTTCGTTTGCAATTTCAACGACAGGAAAAAAACCAGCACCGGATACCCGGTAATGTTCTGCACCTTGTAGTGTCCGTGTGGACTGCAGGGCTGCAAGGCCTGTAATTCTCGTAAATCCCGGATGAGGCCGCGTTCCCCCTGATGGGCGGATGACAAACAGACAGCCGGAACCTCTTTTTCCTAATCCCTCCCGGTGGAGGGCAATAGAACTATCATAAAATGAGTGATAATGAATACTCAATAACTACCTGGTGAGCGGGGGATCGTATGAAGTATATTTTTATTACCGGCGGTGTAATGAGCGGGCTTGGAAAAGGGATAACCGCAGCGTCTGTCGGGCGCATCCTGAAAAGTCGTGGTTACAAAGTAACAGCGGTAAAAATTGACCCGTACCTTAACATTGATGCCGGTACGATGAATCCCGGCCAGCATGGCGAGGTATTCGTCTTATCAGATGGTGGGGAAGTGGATCTTGACCTCGGGAATTACGAGCGGTTCCTTGACATCGACCTCGGCGCAACCCACAATATTACGACCGGGAAAGTGTACCGCACGGTCATCGAGATGGAACGCCGGGGTGATTACCTTGGTGAGACAGTCCAGATCATTCCCCACATTACAGAACAGATAAAGACCTGTATCCGGCATGCTGCAGAAACCCCGGTCAACGGAGGGGACCAGGCTGAAATATGCCTCGTTGAAGTAGGCGGCACTGTCGGCGATATCGAGAGCATGCCCTTTTTGGAAGCGGTCAGGCAGATGCGGGGGGAACTCCCTGAAGCGGACAGTCTCCTCATTCACGTCACCCTTATCCCTGCAGACTCGATGGGTGATATGAAGACCAAACCCACCCAGCATTCTGTCAAGGCGCTCCGTGAACTTGGCCTGTACGCGGATATTATCGTCGGAAGGAGTGACCACCCAATCGGCCCTAATACAAAACGCAAGATTTCAGCCTTCTGTGACCTCCCGCAGGCTGGTGTAATCAGCGCTGCTACAGTCCCCGATATTTACCAGGTACCGATGGAGATGGAGAAGGAAGGTCTTGCAGATGTCCTTTCAAAACACATGGGACTTGAGAAGAGACCTGTGAATAATGACTGGTACAGCCTTGTCAACCGGGAGTACACAAGCCGTATCAGTGTCGCAATCGTCTCAAAATATGGAATAGAGGATGTATACCTGAGTATCAAGGAGGCACTCAAGCATGCGGGACGTGCTCTCTCAACCGAGGTAAAGATTGGCTGGCTTGATGCGGAACGATACGAACAGTCGCACCTGGAAGAATATGACGGGATCCTGGTACCTGGCGGGTTTGGCCCGCGTGGAATCCAGGGTAAAATTGATGCGATCACGTTTGCAAGGACACATGAGATCCCGTTCCTCGGCCTGTGCCTCGGGTTTCAGATGGCAGTTGTCGAGTATTCCCGGAACGTCCTCGGCTGGACTGATGCAACGAGCGAAGAGTTCGGTGAAGGCAGGCACGTGATTGCAATCCTTCCTGAGCAGGAGAACGTGAAAAACCTGGGTGGCACAATGCGACTTGGGAACTACCCGATTACCATTAAGGACGGAACACTTGCGAAAAAGCTCTACGGGAGTAACGAGACTGTTGAGCGTCACCGCCACCGGTACGAGGTAGACCCGGGGTCCATCGGGACACTCGAAAAGGCAGGAGTGGTGTTTTCAGGGACCTGGGGTGACAGGATGGAGATCATCGAGGTACCGTCACACCCGTTCTTCTTTGCCACGCAGTTCCACCCGGAATTCAGGTCCCGGCCGACACGGCCGTCACCCCCGTTCCTCGGGTTTGTTGAAGCATGCCGTGAGAGGAGTAAGAAAAATCTGAAATAAGGTGAATGATGGTTAATACTGCAAAATTCATCGAACAGGCAATAAAAGAGATCGGGGATACCGCAGCCGGAAGGGGTGTTGTCATGGCCCTTTCCGGGGGTGTTGACAGCTCTGTGGCAGCAGCACTGGCGGCGAAGGCAATCGGGCCAAAACTGGTCCCGATTTATGTGGACACCGGGCTCATGAGGAAGGGAGAGACCGAACGGATCTGTCACCTGTTTGGCGGCATGAACCTCAAGGTGGTTGATGCATCGGTTGAATTCTTGTCGGTCCTGAAAGGGCTCACTGACCCTGAAGCGAAGAGGAAAGCCATTGGTGAACAGTTCGTACGGGTCTTTGAACGCGAGGCACGATTAACGGGGGCGAAAATGCTTCTCCAGGGGACGATCTACCCGGACCGGATCGAGAGCGAAGGGGGCATCAAGAGCCACCATAACGTCGGTGGAATGCCCCTTCATATGGAGTTTGAAGGTGTCATTGAACCACTCCGTGACCTGTACAAGGATGAAGTAAGGGATGTTGCGGGTGCTTTAGGGCTCCCGGCAGAAATCCAGCACAGGATGCCATTTCCCGGGCCCGGTCTCGCGGTCAGGATACTCGGGGAAGTTACCCAGGAAAAGGTGGACGTCGTCAGGGAGGCGAACTGGATTGTAGAGGACGAGCTGGTCGAGCAGTTCCGTCCATGGCAGTGTTTTGCCGCAGTCGTAGGTCTTGGGACCGGTGTGAAAGGGGACAACAGGGTACATGGGTGGATAATAGCAGTCCGGGCAGTCAACTCACGTGATGGCATGACCGCAGACCCGATCCATCTCCCCTACGAGGTACTGGCAAAAATTGAGTCCAGGATCACCGGGCAGATCAGAAGCGTATCACGGGTTGTTTACGATATCACCCCAAAACCGCCGGCGACTATTGAATATGAATGAGTGTGGTGGACGAGATCGGAATTATCCCGGTTAATTTTCCCTGCAGGGATTGCTTACCGGACATTTGTTCCACCAGAAAATACCAGATGAAAAACAGGAACCAGGAAAGATAATCATGAAAATTTCACCCAATTTCAGGGAAATGGATGCACAGTACTATATGCCCGCATTTACACGGGACATGATGATCACCCGTGGATCGGGCTCGAAGGTATGGGACTCGGATGGAAAGGAGTATATTGACTGTGTCGCAGGGATTGCCGTATGCAGCACCGGCCACTGCCACCCGGCAGTGGTAAAAGCGATCTGTGACCAGGCGCATGAACTGATCCACTGCTCGAACCTCTATTATGTACCCCACCAGGCAGAACTGGCGGAGAAGCTTGTCGAGATATCAGGCCTCGAAAAGGCGTTCCTCTCGAATTCCGGGGCGGAAGCGAACGATGGTGCACTGAAGCTGGCCCGGGTACGGACGGGAAGGAAAAAATTTGTTTCATTTACCCACGGGTTCCACGGGAGGACGATCGGGTCGCTGGCGGTCACCCATAAACCGGCGATACGTGAACCGTTCGAACCCCTCGGGCTCGAATGTTCGTTTGTGGAATATGGAAACCTGGAATCCCTGAAAAAGGCTGTCGATGATACGACCGCTGCCGTTCTTATTGAACCCGTCCAGGGCGAAGCAGGAGTTATAATCCCCCCGTCCGGTTTCCTTGAAGGGGTCCGCGAGATCTGCGATGACCACGGCACCCTGATGATCGCCGATGAGGTGCAGACCGGGATGGGGAGGACCGGGAAGTGGTTCGGGTACCAGCATTCCCGTGTTATGCCGGATATTGTCACCATTGCCAAGGGAATTGCCAGCGGTTTCCCGATGGGGGCACTTGTGGCCCGGAAAGGGCTCGAATTCCAGAAGAGCGAGCATGGGAGCACGTTTGCCGGTGGTCCACTGGCCTGCGCTATCGCACTCGCAACGATCGGGGTCATTGAAGATGTCCTGCCATCTGTTCCTGTAAAGGCAGAGCGGTTCCGGAAGGGACTGGCAAAGCATAACCCCCGCGTTGCCGGTCTTTTGATTGGCATGACCATTGGGGACCGTTGCGGGTCAGTCCGGGATACATGCGCTGAAAAGGGAGTCCTCGTCAACTGCGCTGCGGATGGGAACCTGCGGCTCATGCCACCCCTGGTCATCAGCGACAGCGAGATCGACCGCGTGATTGAGGTGGTGAATGAAGCGATCGGTTAGGTCCTCTTCCTGGTACTATGGAAACATCTTTTTTTTCTAATTTTCCGTTGTTCAACTACTCAAACCGTAGATTTCCGGAAGAAATGGTATCGGTAACTTGTAAACACATCTGCTGCAATGAGGATGCCGAAAAAAGTTGGAGAATCACGATAAAAGGTGTGTATTCTGATTACAATTGGAAAAGTCATAACAATGTTTATGATTCTGCACTTGAGTGAAATTGATTACAGGCAGTGATCAACAACTGTGTAGTGGCACTTGTGAGTACCGGCTTTTTTTGGAAGGTATTAAATTATTTTTCTGGGATTATTAACCCAAACCGGGGAAGACCAAGCCCCGCAGATAATTACCACCCGCGGATCCTCCTGTACTTTATCAGGTTCGTCCGAAAAGACCTCCACCTCGTATTTGTGATCACGGTCCTTGGTGTGGTCATCTCATTGGGACGAACCGCAATACCATATTCGACGAAATACCTGGTCGATACTATCCTCGTACCCGGTTCAGTTAATTTCTCGTTGTCCGGTATAAAGGGAATCGGCCACCTGCTTCCCCCCTCTTTACAGGAACTGACGTTTTCACTTGGAGGTCTTGTCCTTCTCCTTGCATTGATCGGGATAATAATCGGGGTTCTGGATATCTGCAGGCGTTATGCTTCAGTACTTCTCAGGGAACGATTTGTTACCAATTTAAGGACCGAATTGTATCAACATGTGCTGTCATTTCCAATGTCATTTTTCAGGTCCTACCGGAGTGGAGAGATAGTATCCCGTGTATCCACTGACACTGCCCAGGTCCAGGCTGTTGCACTGAATTACTTCCCTGATACAACTTCAGCCCTTTTTACCGTGATATTTACAATTCTGGCGATGTATTCCCTTTCTCCAATGTTGCTCTCCATTTTTCTGCTTATCCTGCCCCCGATTGGAGTCGTCAGCTACCTGATTTCGAAGCGTATTAAGGTCCTGTCCTATATTGAATTTGAACAACTGGCAAGGATATTTAACCGGATCGGGGAGACAATAACCGGTATTGATCTTGTCAAGGGCCATGCGGCAGAGCGCAGGGAAGCCGAACTGTTAGCCACCGACATCAGGTCCCTTGCCAGTACACGCGTCTCAAATGCCGTCGTAAATATCGGTTCTGAGTACATTATCATGGGTCTGCAGGGGCTGGTCTTCCTTATTGTGATCTATACCGGTGGAAATCTCGTTATCCATGGTGAAATCAGACCGGGGGATTTCCTTGCATTTGTTGCCCTTATACCATTCATGACCTCAAGCCTCACCGTATTGATCAATGTCCCTTCCGATCTCCAGAGGGTGCTTGCTGCAGCAGGAAGAATTCACGAACTTTTCCAGCTCGAGTCGGAGAGACCCCCTCAGCAATCAGTCAATGGCCCGGTCGCAGATCCCCCAATACACGGCGATATCCTTTTCAATAATGTCTCGTTCACCTATCCCGGTGGGAAAAAAGTATTTGACCACGTCTCGCTATTCCTCTCACATGGACAAATCGGAATAATATTGGGCGAGACCGGTTCCGGAAAAACCACCCTTGTCCAGCTCCTGTTGAAATTTTACCTTCCCGATGATGGCACGATATCCATCGACGGCAGAGACATCAGTACAATACACCATGAATGGTTGCGAACGAATATTGCCTTCGTCTCCCAGGATTTATTCCTGTTTCACGATACCATCGGCCGGAACATCATGTATGGTAAACCGGAGGCAACCATGGACGAGGTGATTGCGGCAGCAAAAGCGGCCCAGATCCATGAGGAGATCATGAAACTTCCTGATGGATATGATACGGTCACAGGGGAGCGGGGAACAAAACTTTCGGCCGGACAACGTCAGCGGATTTCACTTGCACGGGCATTTATCAAGGGTTCACCGATTATTATCATGGATGAACCTACATCATCGATCGATACCGGAACCGAACACCGTCTTGGAGCAATCCTAAAAACGTTCTCGCCACCGAGGACATTACTTATGGTCACTCACCGTGAAGCTCTCCTCGATATTGCTGACAGGATATTTATCATCCACAATGGATCACTTCGCGAGGTCGACCACGGTGTTCTCATCCGTGGGAATACCTCCTTCGAACGGCTCTATGATTAAGAATCAAAGGTTATTTTTCCTATTGAATTTACATACTCAATAGGATACAAGAACTACAACAAGACAGAGATTGTTAGTATCGATGTATTTTAAAGGCGAGAGGCCCGGGAAACGTATCATCCAGCTGAAACCTGTCGTTCATATTCCGGGAGATCGGGAGAACTATAGCGCTCGGTAAGGAATGGACGATTCCCGCACGATTGCCTGTTATATTAACAGATTGGCAGAAAGTAGAGACGTTATCTGGTTTTATCATGCAGGGAAATAATTTTACAGGGGAATGTGCTGCAGAAACCGGTAGCAGAACCCCGGATATTTCTCCGTGGTCAGCGATTTTCAGGAATGGATTATGTTTCCCGGAGCGTCCTGCAATCCTTTCTCCCGAAAGGCCACCTATTACCTTTGGAGACCTGAGTGCAACAGTCCTGAGGGACGCAGCGGCACTCCGTGAGAGGAATATCGGGCCGGAACATCGTGTTGCTGTTGTGCTCCCGAATGGTCCCCTTCTTGCTACGACAATCCTGTCCCTCTCTGCAGTCACCTGTTGTGCACCCCTCTCCCCGCAATTGACACCTGAAGAATATCGCTTCGAACTATCAGACCTCATGTGTAATGCTGTAATTACGTTGGAAGGTGCGGACAACCCGGTCAGAGATGTTGCGGAAGGGCTCGGAATTGAGGTTATCAACGCCGGTGTTGAAAGGGGGATATTACCAGGACAGGTACAAACCCCTTCTGATATTAATGGGGGTAACGAAGGGCCATTCGACCTTGATAATCACGGTACGTGCCTGGTCATGCACACCTCCGGGACGACCGCCCGTCCTAAGATCGTTCCCCTGTTACGGGAAAATCTCACCTATTCGGCGTGCCGGATATCAGAATCGCTGGCTCTCACACCTGAGGACCGGTGCCTGAATGTAATGCCGCTTTTCCATGTACATGGTCTTATCGGGTGCCTTTTTTCATCCCTTACGAGTGGCGCCTCAGTTATCTGCAGCAAGGGATTTTCATCCGGGGATTTCTTCCCGTGGATCAATGATTTCAAACCAACATGGTATTCTGCGGTCCCAACCATTCATGAAGCGGTATACCGCCAGGGCGTTGAAATGAACTACCAGGGCGGACACCGGTTACGATTTATCCGGTCCTGTTCATCACCTCTCTCACCGGTACTCGCAGGAAAACTGGAGCATCTCTTTTCAACCCCGGTAATTGAGGCGTACGGGATGAGCGAAGCAACACACCAGATATCGGTCAATCCACTTCCTCCAGGGGTAAGGAAACAGGGATCGGTCGGGCTCCCTGCCGGGTGCGAGGTCGCGATTCTTTCGGCAGGAAATCGTGTGCTTCCCACGGGAAAGACCGGGGAAATAGCCATAAAAGGGCCAAATGTATTTTCGGGATATGAAAGAAACCCGAAGGCAAATGAAACCTCATTTACTGGCGGATGGCTCCGGACAGGGGACCAGGGATATTGTGATAGCGAGGGATATCTCTTCATTACCGGCCGGATCAAGGAGATCATAAATAAAGGTGGTGAAAAGGTATCCCCCCGGGAGATTGAAGAAATATTCCTCAGCCATCCTGATGTTTCAGCTGCCGTGGCATTTGGCTTCCCACACCAGAAACTCGGTGAAGATATTGCCCTTGCCGTAGTCCCGGTCCCAGGAAAGATGATGACCGCATCCCAGCTCAGGCACTATGCCCTTCAGAGGCTGACCCCATTTAAAATTCCATCAAATTTTTTTATTGTTTCTGAAATACCAAAAGGGGCAACCGGAAAAATCAAGCGTACTTCGTTGCCGTCATTATTTCAACTCACGGGTAGTAAGGGGTCCAATGGCAAGGGGGGGGGAAAAGAGCGGTCCCTTGCAGGACCACGTAACTCGCTGGACTCAAGACTTATTAAGATCTGGCAGGAAGTCCTCGGGATTCCTCTTGTCGGGATTGATGATGACTTTTTCATGTTGGGGGGGACATCCCTTTCTGCCGCAGATATGGTATCACGTATTTTCAGGGAAACTAAAACAAGTTTAGCACCAACAATCCTGTACCGGGCTCCAACGATCCGTGAACTCTCTGATTTTATTGGTCCGGGAGTGCAGGATAGTACCTACCTGCTCCCGCTCCAACCCCTCGGATCCCGCCCCCCCATTTTCCTAATACCTCCATCAGACGGTTCTGCGTTTTTTTATGTACCGCTCGCTGAATTTCTTGGTGCAGACCAGCCAGTCTATTCTTTCACCTGGCCGGGTGTCGATGGCCGTGAACCGGCCCCTGATACGATTGGTTCTATTGCAGACCGTTTTCTTCGTGATATCAAATCTCACCAGCGTGGGCAACCATTTATGTTAGGTGGTTTCTGTTTTGGGGGTCTTGTAGCTCTTGAAATGGCCCGTCGTCTCAGGGAAGAGGGTGCTGACCCTGGAGCACTTATCCTCCTAGACCCCGATGTCCCATTGAACGGTCCTGACTGGAAATTACCCCGCTCCAGCCGTCTTAAGAATCTCCAGGGAGAGGCCTGGCTCTACAAGGAGCGGGGGTTACGGTTCGTCGCAAGAGTCCAGTTATTGCGGGCCAGGAGGACGATAGAAAAATTACGGATGGACCGTATGCAGGTGCTCTACCGGCGGATCCAGAAGGGGCACATTACATCAGCGATGCGGTACGTTGCCGGGTACTATCCGGCCCCGGTCGTTGTCATTATGAGCGAGGAGTATTCTGGAAATAACCAGGTTTCACAGATGAAGAAAATTTTTACGGGGCCTTCAGAATTCCACCTCATTGACGGTTCAGGACACCGTGAACTGATCGCGGTAGGGGCAGATGATATTTCAGGAATTATTTCCCGCGAGGTGTCACGCGCAATAATAAATAGCAAGGGTGCTGAACATCCGGAAGAATAGAATTCTGACCTCCATCCAATTTCAAGGGATGATAAAGGACACCAGAATCATCTATAATGCAATCCCGGGAGAAGGTTGGATTCGGGAAAATCGGTTATGGTAAACCAGGAATGAATCCGTTGTTCCGGTTTAATGGATTTGTTAACCAGGTCCCATGAAATCTTTCGGTTTTTTAATTCACGGCTGCTCCCGCGACAACAGCTGAATCCGTCACGTTAAATGTCATGTTCCCCGGGAGAACAATATAATGTCCAAGCGCCCGGACTGCCCCATTGGGTACGTCTGTTGCATAGGGGAGAATAAAAGCCCCGTTTTCACTTTCCTGGATGTACTGGAATTTCCTCCCGGTGTTTGTCTCAAGGTCAAGCGTTATTATGCCTGATCCGTTCACCCTCGCACCTTTCACATATTCAAATATTTTTACCCGGTGCAGACTACCTGGCCCTGATATCGTTTCAGGCGATTCATAGACCAGGCGGAAATGCTTTAATGCAGGCAATGTTGTAGATGGCTGCATATAGTCCCGGCTGAGCAGGACGGTGTTTACACCAGGAGCCAAACCCTCCTGGCGTGACATACTGTAATTAACAGAGTCCTTCCAATAGATCTCCTTCATAAACCTGATTGTGGGGTTATTCGTTGCACCCGAAGCGTTAAGGTATTCAACATAGTCAACACTCACAGGTTCGGTACCGGACCCGTCAAAGAGCTGGAGGTGGGAGACCATCGTGGAAAAGAACGCTGGAGTAAGGAATTGAACTTTTTGTATTTCACGGGTATTATTTCCCGGAGTGTTCTTCATGGTAACGATATACGGGGCTGTTTTATTGATGCTGTCATTCCACATCGCAATTGCCCAGAATTTTGTTGCAACCATCGGATAATCGGTTATCACATACCGGGACCCACGGATATCGAGTATTTTCACCGCGTCCGTTTCATTTCCAGACATGAAGAACGCTGCCCCCCCAGTGCGGCCCTGTACACCAGACTGGAAAGGATTTGTATTCGGGATGCGATGTGCGAAATACGTGATCATGTGGCCATAATCCCACCATGACATCACTCCGTAGGCCTGATCCGGATATTTGAACCCCTCACCGGGATAGTTTTTGTAATAATCAATGCCAGGGTCCGGGCTGTTGGATTTCAGCCAGTTCAGGGCATCTATCCATCCATCCTGGGGTTTTATCGGTTGTTTATGAAGGTCACTCCACGCGGATGCACCAACAAACCCTATACTGAATAGCACGACACCGATGAGCAGCAGTTCTCTCCATTCATCTTTGTTCCCGGCTTTTTGACGGGCTGTTTTTTTGACTTTTTTTGCTTTCCTACCCGGGTGTTCCTCTTTAATGGGGGTTCGCGGTACTTTTTCCTTTGATTGCTCACCAGCCCCCGGTTTTCCGTATTCAATAACAGAACTGACACAAAATCCTGATATCACTGCAAATGGGGTTGCAAGCAGGTAATCATATCTTGTATGCTGGATCGCAAGGACGAAGATAAGAAATCCCCAGACCAGGCAGAGAAGATCCAGGGGGTGTTGTTTCCTCCATACCTTCCAGCCTAACATTACAAATCCCCCAAAAAGGAGCAGGAGTCCTATATTGTATTCAGACCATAGCGTAGCGGGGTCCATCGGGAGTGACTCTATCACCGTCACACTCAGTACTTTCTGCCCCAGTCCTTCGATTAGCCCATAGATAGCCGTATAATACAGGGAAGGGAGAAGTAGCGCAGCTGCGATCAGGGCTCCTGACAGGGTGACGATCAATACAGCCGGATACGTAATAAACGGCCGTTTCCGTAGAATTATACTGAGTATGTAGAGCGCCAGGGTTGCAAGGATAATAAACAGGCAGGCCGCAACATGTCCGAGAGAATAGGTTACAAGTGAAAAACTCACATGGTCCTGGATAACCAGCAATGAGCCTGCAAGGGCAATCCCGAAGACGACCGAATTGACGATAACCAGGTACCTGGAGTCCCGGTGGGCGTGGAAATCAACCACCGCCTGGACTGCGGTAAACACCATTGCAACAAGCGCGAAAATGATTATGATGGCTATATTCAGGTAACCAAGGAGGTACATAATCCCGCACAGTGAGCAGGCAGCGATTATTTTCACTATATCCGCAGAATTCCAGGATTTATTATCGTGTTGTCTTGAAACCTGAAGGGCCACGATATAGGTGAGGATGAATGCACAGCCAAACAGTGCTTCTGCCACATGGTGGTCGATAATCCCAAATGATGACACATCAAAAAAATTCCCGGGCACAACCGCAATAAAAAGTGCAGCGATTATACCACAGGACCGGTTGTGGAGTTTTACACCAATCAGGTAAACAAGCGGGATTAATAAGGCCCCGAGAAGGGGAGGGACAAGGACCGCGACAGATACAATCTCCTGACGGGTCGATGCACCTGCCACCAGGCAGGCTAAGGTGATAATGAATGGTAAAACGGGCCCCCAGTGGATATTCTGTCCTACCGGGAAGAGCGTCATGGGTTCAAAAAAATTGTATGAAGGAAAATTTGCCAGCATCAGTTCTACCTGCCGGAGCAGATAGAGCGAGTCATAAGGGTCAATGTTGTTTAAAAGATCCCCCTGGAGTGAGAGCAGAGGAAGAATACGGATGAAAAAAGAGCAGCAGCCGAGCAGGATTAAAAGAAGTATATTGATGCGGTTGCTGGATAAAATTATATTATAGAATTTTGTGGCAATTCCGCTGGCATCTATGGGTTTCATTGTTAACAGAATTAGTATGTCAAAGGTTTACATAAAATATAGACTGTTTATTTTTTTATTTTGAGTCTATGAAATCCACGGCCTAACTATTGAGTGTAAATAACAC
>JBAXTR010000309.1:0-2655 GCA_037130095.1 Methanomicrobiales archaeon | reverse complement strand
AGTAGGAGGTTGGAAACACGATGAAATTCAAAGTATTATGCATATGTATCGGACTAGCCCTGCTCGTTGCCGGGGCCACTGCAGCTACCATGACCATCTCGGTTGATAGTGCAACCGTAAGTGCCGGCTCGAAAGCCGTCATCCCCGTGAAGGTGAGTGGGGCCTCAAATCTCGGTGCGATGGACCTTGTTATCACCTATAACCCGGCCGTGCTGAAGTTCTCAAGTGCAGATCTGGGTGAACTATCAACAAACGGGATGATCGACTCAAATGGTGCTACTCCCGGGACGGTGAAGATTGGGTTCGTGGACACGAAGGGAGTGAACGGGGACGGTACCCTGGTGAAGATGACGTTTGATGTCATCGGGCAGAATGGGGCGACCTCACCGGTCAGTGTCCAGGTCGCCGGTGCATGGAACCTTGACCTTGTCGATATCCAGACCTCAGTTTCCAGCGGCACTATAACCGTGGGAGGAGCTAAGGCGCCCCTTTCTGTGGTGAGTGTGCTCGGGGCCCTTTGCGTGGCGGTTGTTTTCCTGGGTATCCGGAGCAGGCGAAAAGAGTAATTTTTCCTCTGAATTAACCTTTTTTTCTGTAATCCAAAGAATCAACTATTCGACTTAGCGGCACCCCATTTCCGTACCAGAAAATTAAAAAGAGCACCATTGCTACATGTTCCGTGAAAAAAATCAGGTGAATAATGAAGAACAACGAATGGAAACGGGCTTATATCTCGCTGGTCGCAGCGGTGTTGTTCATTCTTCTCATAGCTGTCGCGAGCGGGACCATGGACGGGATGTCAGGTGGGTATGCAGTCATGTTTGTCTCCCTGTTCCTTTCGATCACCGCTTTTGCGGTTGCATTGCTCTTCTTTACCCGTGCCAGGGTAATGGATGAAATTCTCGGCGGAAAAAACCTGCTTGCCCACTGGGTTTACCCGGAGGATGAGACACGGAGAAATGCAGAACGTGAATTTGTAAACTATAAGGAATCCAATCGGGCCCTGCTCTACGTAGTTGGCGGTTTTCTCCTTATTGCAATGCTCCTTATGGTTATCTTCGGAGGGGAAGCAGGGGTTACCACTGCTGGAATGCTCTTCATTGTGCTCATAATTATTGCCATTGTCTCTGTTGTGGCCCCGAGGCTGGAACTGACACGTGCCCGCAACGCACCCCGGGAAACCTACATTACCAACACGGGTATTATTTACGAGGGGGCAGTATACCCGTTCCATTCATTCATGATGAGGATGGACGGGGTCAGGTTCATAAAAGGGACGGCGAAGTCACCGCCGATGCTTGAATTTTCATTCATACAACTGATTGGGTTGTATATCAGGCAACCGTTTGATATCAATGTCCCTGTTCCCGCTGGTGAAGAAACCAAGGCACAGGAGATTGCGGGGGTACTTGGGTGAAAATCCAGGTATCCGGTCCGTTCAGTATTCCGGCGGAAGGTCATTGTCATCGGACGATACGCTTGAGTTCTCGACAGCTCAGCAGGTGGACAGCCAGGGGCCAGGGATCTTCTCGGAATCGTTGATGGTTTACTCAGTCGGGTCACCGTCTTCCGGGGTCACTTGTGGAGCAGACTCGCTTGATGCTGATGGGGCAAATTTTACGAGATCTGCATATTGTGAATATGCCGGCGCTTCAACGATGTTTATGACTGATACTTTGAATTATCATTCAGCTGGTGGCATTAGCCAGGGTGACACTGAGCAACCGGATTCATTGGCGATGGATATTTCATCGAACGGTAATGGTTACGGTAACTTTGCTGCGGGATCACGATCTCTGATTGGCATCGGGAATACTACTGCGTTAGGGTATGTTCATACGACCTCGGAGAAGGTTGGGGCGGCTGGGAACTTTGTGATGAATGGGAAGGTGAGGTGGAACTCGTTTGTTTCACCCGTCTAATTATTAAAATTTAATTTTTTTTCCCAACTCGAAATCGTTTTTCCATTAACATTGCGTTGAAAAGAGTTTAAAATAAGAGCCGTTGTATTCCCATACGGTAGTATAGTATTTTTCCAGATATCCGCGTTCCCAAATCTGAACCCTGGTATCTGCGTATTTTGAGCCGAAAAAACTTCCTGGTATCAAATCTGCCAGCGTGCCGATGGGGAGCAGTATCGATTTCCCAGTGTTGAATGCCGCTACTAATCCAGGATGTTCAGATATATCCTGCGGGTTATTATGCACCCCATTATCTGGAATGGAAGCAGTGTCCACAGAAGTGGATCCAATCTTTTGGACGACATAGGTTGGGGGACAACCACCACCAGAGTATACAAGGATTGAGAAGAAAATATTCCATACGATGAAAATAATCAGTAATCCAATTCCGATATATTTCAAAAATTGATTCATAGACTCAATTCCCAGATTAAATTACATTTTTTCTTATAGCAGATTATATCTTCCTCTTCCATTTACTGCCACATTCTAGTCATTTTCCCGGGGTGACGTTTTCGCACGAGTTGATACTGGTTCGAGACAGAGTAGTAGTTGCCCTTCGGGGCCTAGAGGGAGCTGGGAGGTGTTAGCCACCTCCCAATTTAAAGTAAATTCATCCTGGTCTTTACGAAAATTCGTGTTTCATTGTGGTCAAAATAATCCGCCGGTTTCTGCACTTTCCCGGCGGGTCATT
>JBAXTR010000308.1:0-2687 GCA_037130095.1 Methanomicrobiales archaeon | reverse complement strand
ATTCAATTTTCATCCTGTGTGCTTGTGGCCCTTTGGCATCATGTCCGTTTTCATTGATATTCAGAATTGATCTACTCATGACCAGGACAAGGATTGGTATCCGCGTACATGCGTTTACATCTCCAGGAGGGAAGTTTGAACAGTACCGCTAAAGAGCCAGGTCATACCTATATGGATAAATATTAGGTATATGGATTAATTTCTTTCTTTAAAAAGCCTGATGCTGACCAGTCCGGCGCAAGATTATTTTAAGAACTGAGCAAGAATTATGCCGTACTCGGATAGCGGGCAAAATC
This sequence comes from Methanomicrobiales archaeon, assembly GCA_037130095.1. Taxonomy (GTDB): domain Archaea; phylum Halobacteriota; class Methanomicrobia; order Methanomicrobiales; family Methanospirillaceae; genus CAIKOD01. The sequence continues at coordinate 2,391 of JBAXTR010000308.1, read as the reverse complement.
GTCCTCCTTTTTTTGACATCCAGATGGAACCAGTGTAGTTCTTGTCCCTTTATCTTCCGCATGATTCCTAACCCCTGCAACATCGTTAATAAGTTGCCGGACACATTAAATATGGAAATCATGAAGGCAGTTCTTGGTCTGGAAGATGGGACATACGTGACTGGTGAAGGATTCGGGGTTGAAGGAGAGTGCAGGGGAGAACTCGTATTCTCAACCCAGATGACCGGTTACATGGAGGCCCTTACCGATCCGAGTTATTTCGGCCAGATGCTGCTTTTTACCTATCCCCTTATCGGGAATTATGGTGTCGACCTGCAAAATTTCCAGGCAAAAAAACCGTGGGCCCTTGGTTGTATCGCCCGTGAAATATGTGCTTCACCTTCCACTGGTATTCCAATGGTTCGCTATTTTGAGGACAATGGCCTGCTTGGGATGAATGGAGTTGATACCCGGATGCTTACCATTAAAACGCGGGTAATGGGTACGATGAGGGCGGCACTTGTTGTTGGGGATGATAATGGCGAATATGCAGTTGGCCGGGCTGTGACTGCACCGCAGATTTCAGACGAGGATCTCATCCCTACTGTCTCATGTAAAGAACCATACCACGTCGAAGGCCGTGGAAAGCGAATAGCGGTTATTGACCTTGGCATAAAGAAAAATATGGTAATCAGTCTCAGGGAACGTGATGCGGATGTGTTTCTATATCCCTATAACGCCAGTTCTTCTGATATTCTTGAATGCAAGCCGGATGCACTTTTTATCAGCAACGGGCCCGGAGATCCTGTTCACGCGACCGATGCAATCCGGTGCGTGAAAGACCTGGCAGGAAATCTTCCCATTTTTGGAATTTGCATGGGGAACCAGGTCTGTGGCCTTGCACTTGGTGCAAAAACGTATAAAATGAAATTCGGGCACCGTGGAACAAACCAGCCGGTCCGATACAGTAATGGCAAGATCTTTATCACTACCCAGAACCACGGGTATGCCGTTGCTGCTGATACATTACCCGAAGGGTGCATGGTCTCGTTTGAAAATGTGAATGACGGGACGCTGGAAGGGTTTACAAATCCTGACCTTAACGTGACCACGGTTCAATTCCATCCCGAGGCGCATGGAGGCCCAAGGGATACTGAAGCGTTCTTTTTCGATTCCATGTTCAGGAGGATTTCCTGATGCCCCGGCTTAACCATATTAAAAAAGTTCTCTTAATCGGTTCAGGTCCAATCCAGATCGGTCAGGCTGCCGAATTCGACTTTTCCGGCTCCCAGGCCTGCCGTGCACTTCGCGAAGAAGGGGTAAAAGTAGTCCTTGTAAACTCCAACCCTGCGACCATCCAGACTGACCCTGACATGGCTGATGAGATCTACATCGAGCCTCTCCGGGCGGATATTATTGCAAAAATCATTGAAAAAGAACGGCCTGATGGAATACTGTCAGGGATGGGAGGTCAGACCGGGCTGAATATGACGGCTGAGCTTGCCGAACGGGGCGCATTAAAAGGGGTCGAAATCCTCGGGACTCCCCTTGAAGCGATTTACCAGGGTGAAGACCGTGAAAAATTCCGCGATCTGATGAAAAAGATCGGGGAACCCGTTCCCGTCAGCTATATTCTCAACGACATCAGGCAGATCGACGAAGCGTTGAACTGCGTCGGCCTCCCGGCAATTATCAGGCCTGCCTATACTCTTGGTGGTGCGGGAGGGGGTATAGCCCAGACAAAAGAAGAACTTCTCCGGATCACAGAACTCGGGTTGAACCGGTCGAGAATCCACCAGGTGCTTATAGAACAGAGTGTCCAGGGCTGGAAGGAAATTGAATTTGAGGTCATGAGGGATGCATCCGATACCTGTGTGATCATCTGCGGGATGGAGAACCTTGATCCGATGGGGATTCATACCGGGGAAAGTGTCGTTGTGGCCCCGATCCTCACGTTACGGGACGACGAATTCCAGATGATGCGCTCTGCAGCAATTAAAATTATCCGTGCACTTGATGTCCAGGGTGGTTGTAATATCCAGTTTGCATTTAAAGAAGGCGATTACCGGGTCATTGAAGTAAACCCCCGTGTTTCACGTTCATCGGCTCTTGCGTCAAAGGCGACAGGATATCCAATAGCACGTGTGGCTGCAAAAATTGCCATTGGTCTCCGTCTCGACGAAATAAAGAATAGTGTGACCGGATGCACGATGGCATCATTTGAACCGTCAATTGATTATGTCGTGGTCAAAGTACCACGGTGGCCATTTGATAAGTTTAAGAGTGCTGACAGGACCCTTACCACCGCAATGAAAAGTACTGGGGAAGTGATGTCCATCGGACGGACACTGGAAGAAGCTTTTAAAAAGGCCCTCCGTTCAGTGGATACCGATGTGACCGTTCACACAAATC
>JBAXTR010000307.1:0-2698 GCA_037130095.1 Methanomicrobiales archaeon | reverse complement strand
CCCACCTGCGGGCAACCGTCACAGGATCGCGGAAGTTCGCGAACATCTCGACGATTAGCTGGGAACCATTTACCCATGGTGCAGCAGCGCAGGCAGCACCCCAGGGGGTGCCGGCATGATACCCGCAGAAGAGGCGGTACTCATCGCAGCACTACGGGGTGAATCTGCCCGGTTACAGAAACAGGCAACCGCGATCGAGTTCGACGCACAGGAGCTTGAATACCAGGCACGCGAGATCGAAAACAGGTTCGAGTTCCAGGGCCCGTGTGTCGGGTGCCCCAGGTACCGGTCCTGTTCCTTGTCCAGGAGCTGTGCTGCAATGGACCAATGCAAGATGGCCCGGGAGCTGGCGGGGGTGGATGATGTCGTTCGTTGTCTATGAGGTCGACCTGGTGAAAGGGGAGGGGAAAGACCCCCACACCTTCCGGACCCGGGAAGAGGCAAGGGTACACGCGGTGAAAGTTGTCGAAGGATGGCGCGAAGGTGACGACCGGATAATCTTTGAGGGAAACATGGTCCTGGTGCAGACCCAGTCGGGGCTGCTGGACTTTGGAACATTAATCACGGAGGTGGCATAAATGAACGATCTTCCCCCTGGGTGGCAACGTGCCCATGAGGAATGGCTCCAGCCACCAGACCAGGAGGACCCGCTCATGGTCAGGATCTCTGCCTGGGTCTCGGTCTTTGCGGATGTTGGTAAGTCAGCTGATGAGTGTGTCAAGGAACAGATCCGTGATGGCACGATCACGATCCAGGACCTCGACTCGATCGAAGTGGACGAGATCGACGGCAAGTGGCCATCTGACGGGTGTGATTGGTGATGGAATACAAAATTTTTGTCAACAGAGGTGTTGGTCCCCTGCTCATCGCCGAGTGCATCGATCATAGTGCTGCAGTTGATTTCGCGGCTGTTTATGCACATAATCACAATATGGGCTGGATGTGGTCGAAGGTGGCATCCAATGAGATTGTTATCCGACCCGGCTTTACAAATGGGAAACCACGTCTCCGGGGTGGTCGGGTATGACTACCTCAACCCCCCTTCCATTCTGGACCGAGGAGGATATTATCAGTAGGTATACCCGGGCCGATGCCCTGAATGATGGCGAACTGATCGCAGCACCCGAGGGACTCATCAGGCAGGCCGGGATCTCGGTCCCGGTCGCATTCACCCGGGCCGCGTGGTACCAGTACATCGAACCCTCGTATCTTCCTGAGATGCCAGACCAGGACCTGACCGGCAGGCTGTGGGACCTGCTCTGGATGCTGCGAATGTCAGCAAACAGATCCCGCAGCAGTAGTGTTATCATATTCCGGGTGGCCTTTGAACTCCTGCGGGAGAGGGCCAGGGCCACCGGAATTATACATCACCGGGGTGGTGAAACCGTCGAACTCAAAGCAGTCTGCGGACCAGGTGATGACGGCTAACCGGTCATAACAGTTATGCTGCCAGGGGAGGACTGAGTACTAATGGCTAAAACCCCGCCTCATACATTTTATACGACTGAGGAAGTAGCCGCAATGCTGCACCTTCACCCCCAGACCGTCAGGAATCTAATTCTAAAAAAGCGGATGGGTGCTATAAAGATCGGTATGGAGTGGCGGGTCAGTGAAGAGGACCTTACCGAATTTATACGGGAGAACAGAAACAAGTAGTCACGACCGGGGAAAGTGACACAAACAAAATCGACCGGTCGCAACCGGTTAACTATTGTAACCCTTCTTTTATCAGAGTATCTACCAGGAGTAAATTTTTCCCTGCGGGGCGTCGCACGGTCCGGTCCTGAAGGCCCGGCCTTCGAGCGCCACCCCTTCGGGTTCTTATTCCCTGGCACGATGTCCCTCCTCGTTCCTGGTTACATCGCTCCGCTCCGACCAGGAACTCCGTCGCTGGTTGCGAGGTTTACCGAGCCTGAGTAGATCATGAAATGCCCCAAACACGATGACGCTCCTCGGCACCTCGACCTCGCTCCGCTCGGTAACCGGGTGCCTCGTCACTGGCTCCGGTGCTCCCCCTGTCCCAACCCTATCTTGTTTCGTCGGCCCGTCGCAGGTGGCGCCATACGCCTCGGGCATAGAGAACCGGCAAGTGATAGCGGAAAGCATGTTGTGGGGGCATATCAATGGCCCCATTTTTGAAGACGACGGAACATCAGTTCGGTCGGCATCAAAAATCACAGCAGGCGATGATGAGGAGCACCGCGACGAAGTCTTGGCCGTCAGTATTACCCCAGTTTAGCCAGAAGAGCCAGGGCATGATGTGAGCGGAGGAGGACCGAAGCGGAACGAAGAGAAGCGAAGACCCGGACGGAGTGAACATGATGCCCGATTGAACGTATCCGGTAAACCCGCAGGACAAGGGAGCACCTCGGAGACGAAGCCCGCTGGCTTCGGCAGTGGTGCGACCGATCCCACAAGTTCCGGTCCTTTTTTGCGAAGGTAATTCCGGTCGAACCTCGGGGCGGCGGCCCGTGCGGCCGGGGGGTCCGCGACCCCTCCGAGGAGCATCCCAGCTGTCGTTAAAAAGCGATGTGCTTTCCAAATCTGCATAACAATTAGCAATGAGAAGGAGAAGAAAAGTCTCTAATATACCTTAATTTTGTTCAAAGTGCGAGGGGAGGGAGTTGAACCCGCGAACCACTGCTGGAACGGATCTTGAGTCCGCCTCTGTTGACCACTTAGATACCCTCGCGCGAAA
>JBAXTR010000306.1:0-2727 GCA_037130095.1 Methanomicrobiales archaeon | reverse complement strand
AGGCCGGCAGCGTAAACACGTTGCCGAGGAATGTGCCGGAAAGCAGGAAATAGGCCGCAAATCCCGCCGTGGCCGCAACAATGGACGGGAGGACCGCTTTCCAGGTCATGACACCTTTCTCGAGAGTGGTCTCGATGAAAATGAGGGGCCCGGCGAACGGGGAGGTCAGGAATGCACCAAAGAACCCACTGATGGCGGAGAGTGAGGACAAGGTGACAACCGGGGGAGGCATACCGGCTTTCTCGGCAATTGCGGTACCTACTGCACCGGTTGAGACGGTAAGTGGCCCCTCCGGACCGAGGGGCGCCCCGCAGACAAGGGAGACCAGCCCCCGGAGAAAGAGTTCAATCCCCCTTTTCAGGTCAAACCTGCCTTTTTCGGTAAACTCGACAAGGTCCTCTGCCATGATGGCGATCTCGCCATTAAAATAATGCCGTATCAGCCCGGCACCAAGCCCTCCGATAACACAGATCACAAGGATCCAGGGGTTAAAGACCGGAGACAGGGAGTACACGGGAATCCCGTTCCACAGGAACCCGGTGATTAAATCCTCCAGGAAAAAGAAGGCGATCATCAGGAGGGCGCCGATTACCCCGACTATGGATACAAAAATGAGCAGGAAATAGAACTTCCTGTTGTTTAACGAGTCAGTTGCTTCCTCGATCTTTGTACTATTGACACCTTCGGGCATTCGGGGTCTCCTTTACAGAGTGAAAAACCGTGGAGTATTAAATTCCACCGCTTTGCTTAGTGCCCGCAAAATTTCGTAGGCCCGACCCGCGCTTTTATAGCAACAAATAATTGTTCGATTTTAATTATTCGTATTAATTGCCGTTTTTATCAATTCCCCGTATCGAATTACCAGGCTCTTCCGGATTATTTTCCTGTTTTTTGATTTCGATCAGGGTATCCCGGAGAAGAGTGCAGGGATATTTCAAATCCCTACTCCCTCTAAATGACAGGTTTACAGGTTCAGAACGGTACGGTGTGACTTCCTGCCAGGGCGAGAAATCCGAAGATATAGAGTGCGGCAACAAAGAATGCGGTATTTATGACACTCTTTGTGGCACGGCCCCTGATTTCCACGACATAGACCGCTTCGTAGCCATGGAGGAGAAGAGCACAAAACAGGTAGGTAGCATAGGTCAGAAGACTTATAGCACAGGCGAGGGAGCCCCAGTTCAACCCTGCAGCTAGTAAGGCGAGCAGCCCTATGGCAAGGTTCGCGTACCCGACCTCAAGCTGGAATTCCGGGCGGTCCTGGATCCACCCCATCCGTACCTGGTCTGACCGGTAGAATACCGAGTGACGAAGGAAACTCATGATTCCAACAACCCCGACAAGGATTGCTGCAGCAACCCTGTATGCTAACCCGGGGTCAGTGAACAGGTAATAGATTGTAAGAAAAATACCAATGATTGTCGTGACAATAGTGGCGGCAAACAGTACCGATGCAACTGCCGGGCCTGCAGTATTTCTGGCCATAGTAGTAATCAGTGGTGGGATGTGGCAAAATAATTCCGGTTACGCACCGATGGAAAAAATACGTTGTTGTCCCCTGTAATTGTCATACCCGGCCATCGCTTTTTTCCTGGATCCCGTGGGTTCTATCTTTGCCGTGCACTAGTGCTACGCAGTAATTTATGGCAAAAAGTGATATTAAACCCCGGATTATTACTCTTCAGTCCCAATGGGGGGACGGTGTTAACAAATGAAAAATACAGCAGCATCACTTGCAAATAAAGAGAATATCGAGCGTTGGAAAGCAGTTATTGAACTTGAGAGATTCGGGCAGCCGGCAGCCGATTATCTGATCCCGGCATTAAAAGACGATGATCGCTGGGTCAGGTACCTTGCGGCAGATGCACTTGCGAACATTGGTGCATCCCAGTCGGTGACTCCGTTGATGAATCTCCTCAAGGACCCGGACCAGGACGTCCGCTTTGCAGCTGCATCAGCCCTTGGAAAGATTGGCGACCCGAAGGCATTACCGGAACTTGAAACGGTGCTGAAACACGATAATGGGTATGTCAGGATCGCGGCAGAAGAAGCGATAGAGAGAATTTCAGCAGTCAGATGATGGTGTAATTCCGGGGAATCTTAACAGGCCGGAACAGTATATCCCATTTAATTTAATCCGACTATTTTCCATTATTACCGAAATAGTAACTTCAGGATTGGCAAACTTTTCAGGCCGGATCTTTCCGGAGATGTTCATTATTTTCTGAAATACTTTTGGCAATCGTTGATATACCAAAAATATGGCCATATTGATCTCTAATTGGCGACAGGGTAATTGAAACCGGGATACGCGACCCGTCTTTCCGGACCCGCATGGTACGAAAATTTTCAATGCGTTCCCCATTACGAATCCTCTCGAGGAAAAAAGGAAGTTGCTCCCGTAATTCAGGGGATATGATTACCGCAATCGATTTCCCGATTATCTCATCAGCACGGTATCCATAGATTTGCTCTGCGGCGTTGTTCCAGCTGATGATGGTCCCGTCAAGCGTTTTTCCAATAATGGCATCGTTGGAAGATTCAACAATTGAGGCAAGAATTGAGCGGAGCCGTTCTGATTCATTTTTTGGAGTCAGGTCTTCATACACAACAAACTGCTCACCGTTCTCCAGGGTTACCGGGAAAAACTGTACCTGGCGAACAGTACCATTTTTGCATGTGACCGGGTATATCAGCGATCTGACATCATAGGGGCTTGATTTTTCA
>JBAXTR010000305.1:0-2730 GCA_037130095.1 Methanomicrobiales archaeon | reverse complement strand
ACCATGAAAATGCCCTTTCAAAATCTCTTCATTTTGGGGTTCGTTCACCCATTTTCATGGGAAATCCCGAATAAATACTCTTCGAATAATAACAATGACCTTCTAATCTGAAGGAACAGCAAAAATAACCCTGATTTGCCACGAATCTGGTATCCTGTTAAGGTGCCTCTGGGAATCCATTTTTATCTGGCACAAGGTTTTATAAAAATCTCCCTAAGAGCATGAAATATTTTTAATTCCAAAATAATTTTGGCAAAACAGAGAAATTATTCCTTTACAATAAAAAAATTCAGGTTTAATTTCTCCTCGATAGGATAATCCCAATCGCAACAAGACCTATTCCGAGAACGCACGAAATTATAGAAAGAGGGGCTTTCGTAGTGGCCGGAATTACCGGAGTTCCTGCAACTGGTCTAGCAGCTGATGGAGTGGAAAGTGAAGTGGAAACAACCGTTGTAACCGGTTTTGATTCCCGGGTTTTTGATGCGTTCGGAACGGTGAGGGTTGCCTGAATGTCGTTGATCGTGGAAGTCGTATTTTTTGTACCCGTAGCTCCAACAAGGAGTTCAACCCCTGTTTTCGAAAATACATCATCCACCCCAATTGAATTAACTGCGTTCGAAAGTGCTACAGCGGCAGCATTATCGCTTACACTTCCAGTGCCTGTGAAATTGAAGATAACCGTTCCGGTATTTGTGTTCACAACTTCGCCAGAAAACCCTTTTACATTGATATTAAACTTGTTGTCAGATCCGGGATGCTGGACAAAAATATAATAGTACGCAGGAGGTAGGGTAGCCGTATTCACACTCTTTGAATAGAACCCGGTGGTATTGACCTGAACATTCGTAACATTTACGTAGTTACCTGCAAAAACCCACATGCTGACCCCTGATGTTAAGTTTCCACCTTTTGCAGTCCCACTGATAATCACTGTATCTCCGACTTTTGGTGATGAGGGAGATACAGAAACTGTGATTGACGGCTTACTGATATCAGTGGAAGCACTCGTATCGGCGGCTATTGGGATTACAAGCAGTAATCCGGCAATTACCAGGATACAAATGAGAAATAAATGGTTGGGAATTTTCATAATCAATATGGGAAGGTCAGGACAAAAAGCATTATTCTTTGAAATTTCCCCGGGTAATCCGGTTGATAGCACCCGTGGTATCCGCCAGTGTATTATCCGTTGATTATTCGCATCCTTATGGAAATCAAATCCCTGGTTATCTCATCGGCTATTTATGGCGGATTCTGTTCTGATTGTGCTATTTGCATTGAAATAAAAAAAGGGCGTTTCAGTAATTCAATCATTAAAATTCCTGAATGGTGTCACGATCGAAGTTTATCGGTGAAAATAATCCTAAATTATATACGCGCATGAACCTTTCCGGGTTATTATGACAGAATAAAGACTTCAGGGCTGGAACGTAAATATTGTTTTCAATGTAAAAAATGAGGAAATTGTTTTTATATTCACATTACTATTTGGAAATTAATTTTTCCGGGGAATCACAGCTGACTGCCGGGAAGATATAAAAATAAAAAAAGAATTAACGGCCCCAAAATTTCAATCTAATGGTTCAAAACCACGAGCGAACCCCCGTTTATAATCGTCTTCGTGGCTCTGTAACCACGCGGCTGCCTTCAGGTAACCCCTGTCTTCTGCCATTTTAATAATTTTCTGGAAATCCAGGGTGTAGTGTACTTCCCTGTTAAGGGGAATGAGCTCATCATATACCTTCCGGGGAACTTTGACCTTCTCAATCATAGCTTATTCAGCTATTTGACCATAATAGTTTAAGATCTTATGGTTCAGGCTCCGGTTTACCCATTAAAATCCTTATTTTTAAGTGTAGCCACCTTAATCCCCCGAATACCGACCTGGTTTTCCCATGGGGAAATCTATAAGTAACTCTCTCGTTGATACCTCATTCACTTATGGAAGTGATGGATTGCAGAGAATGGGTCTTTTATTCCCTGATATCACTGGTTGAGTTACTTTGGGCGGGATTTATATATCAGCAGGGAATCATGCTGTGGATCAGTTTTTTTATCACCCTGACGGTGCTGGGCATATCGATTATCCTCCTGGTATTTTTATTCATTGAGTCCAGAGGAAAAGCTTCTGATGTTTCATAATCCCCCCTCGGTTGGCAAAATATTTCATGCGCTATGCATTGTAATGCATATCATGTAAAAAATCAGGCCTGCAAAGGACTATTTCATCATCATCTTTTGATATCGATGATACAGTTCCTCATTTATCACCCCCCCCTGTCAGGAATAAAGGAGAGTATTTATGTTACAATATGCAATAAAAATATTCTGATGCGGGTAAGATCTGGAGAATTATTCTACATGGCGGTCCTGATGATCATTATCTTACTTGCGATGTTTGTTCTTGTAGCTCTTGCCATGATGATTTCTGCTGACCAGAGTCTTCTCACTGAACGAAAGGGGGCTGTTTTTGAGCTGATTGATCAGATAATACAAAGCCTGCAACCTCTCGCAGTTGCACTTGCCCAGATGACCGGTTTCTTTATCGACCAGTTCTGGCAAATACTTCCCAGTTAGTAATTTTGCAGATAACCCATAATTTTAGAGCTATGCCATAATCAGGTAATATTTGATAGTATTACATGGCCCTATACTACTCTTGCATTTTCAGGTTCAGTACTTCGCTAATTTCATGACAATTCCTAAAACCAGAATTTCGTAGAGTTA
>JBAXTR010000304.1:0-2738 GCA_037130095.1 Methanomicrobiales archaeon | reverse complement strand
GATTTGTAGGGAGATTCTTTGAATCTAATCAATAAGTTGAATTTTTAAGGTCGCTCGAGGATTTTTAATTACCGTTGCAAAAAGAAAAGTATCTAATCCCCAAGGGTATCCCATCCGCCCCCGGGTTATGATAAAAATCCATATTTTGTGATGGGTCTATTCCAAATCACCCTCCATAAATCCATTTTTACAAAAGATTAAAGAAGTAGTATAAATATTTATTTATTATGAAATTAACTCCAAATCTGATTATAACTATTTGTATCGTTGTCGCTGTCTGCCTGGTAGCGCTCGTCTTTTCATATTCGGTATATTCCCGTACATTACCAATATCCCAGCCGACAGTTCAGCCAACCCCTGCACCTACACAGGAAATTGTTCAGCCAACCATGGTACCTACCGTAATAACGCCAGTACCCACGTCCGCTTATGCGTACCTGGACTACATAAAGGCCGGTACTGATAAAGTAAACCGTGCAAAGAATGCAGTGGACAATGGAAAAGCATTGATAGTGCCCCCGCTTGACATAAGGTCTAACCTTAATAAAGAGACAACCATGGTCTTCAACGCGAAACAGAATTTCACCTCGGCTGAAAACCTCTTTGTAGATGCCCAGACTGACTATACCAATGCTCTGAAAACTGCCCCTGACTCGCAGGTTGCAACTCTTAATGTACTTATTTCAACGTTGAATGCAGTTCAAAGGAACTCGATCACCTATATCCAGTCATCCGACTATGCACTTGCAGGCGACTGGTATAGCGCAAATAATGCATATAACCAGGCAAATACCGGCTACCAGAGTAATATGGGGAGTGTCAACCAGCTATTGCAGGCAATGAATCTTATAACCTGATTTCCCTATATTCCCTGTGCTTTCAAAAAGCACCAGTTAATACTTTTCTTAGACCGTTGAATCGGACCACCAAATACTTAATGAATTCAACAGGGAGTTTTTTTAAAAAAAAGGTGATTAACCAAATATCTGCTTTGACAACTCAAGGGCTTCTACTGCAGGAAGTTTTTTTCCTGTCAGGAACTCAATACACGCTCCGCCACCAGTTGAGATATGCGTGAAGTGTTTCTCAATCCCGAGTTTTTCGATTACTGCAGCGGTGTGCCCACCCCCGACAACAGAGAAATCCACCTTGGATGCAGCCTTCAGGAGTTCATAGGTCCCCGTGGCAAAATCAGGCTCCTCGAATACTCCGGCAGGACCATTGAATACAACAGTGCCGGCAGCCTTTAATTGCTTTGAAAGCGTGCTGATAGCATCCATTCCAAGATCAAGGACGGGAACATCCCCAGGTATGGCGTTGACGGGAAATTCCACACGCTTATTACCCTCGCGGACTGCCACCCAGTCCGGGACTATGATCCTTTCCCGGAAACGTTCAAGCAGGTCGCGTGCATGCTCTACCTCTTTATCGTACTTCAGCTGGTGGATCAACTGTGTAGAGGGTAAACCGATATCAAATCCTTGTGCAATGAGAAACACATTTGCGACCACCCCGATCACCATCACTTCATCAGCGATCCCGTGTTCAAGAACATGCCGGGCAACTGCCATCGAATCATCAACCTTGGTGCCCCCAAGTACCATGCACACAGGTTTTGGTGCGCCTTGAAATACCCGGCTTAATGTTGAGACTTCCTTTTCCATCAGGAGCCCTGCAGCCGATTTCATAACCACGGGAAGGCCGACAACAGTAGGTTGCGAGCGATGTGCTGTCCCGAATGCATCGTTAATAAACAGGTCACCCATCGCTGCAAGTTTGCGAACCAGGTGAGTCTTTTTTGCTTCTTCTGGTTTCAATGTCAGGTTCTCTTCAGCATTAAACCGGACATTCTCCAGCATGACCACTTCCCCGGAACGCATATTCCTGACAGTGTCCCGCGCCGAGCTCCCGAAAATATCGTCGATATAATGAACCGAGCGCCCGAGCATCTGCGATAGTTTCTCAGCATGGGCTTCGAGCGTCGTGAAATCCTTTTTACCAGGACGGCTCTGGTGTGTGACGATTACGACCCGGCTCCCTTTCAGGGCCTCTATCGTAGGAATATGTTCGCGAAACCGTTTATCATCGAGAATAAGATTGGATGTGGGATCGATGGGGGAATTGAGATCAAGCCGGAGCAGGACCGTTTTCCCATCAGTTCCCATTTCATTCAGTGTGCCGATCGGCATCTGCACCTCAAGGTTACAATTATGCTTTCATTCTTGCCTTGATCTTTTTCAGGCGGAAGAGTTCTTCGCGTTCCATCTCATCGAGACGCATCTTGATAAAGTCCCGTGCCTCGGAAAGTTCCGGGATCACTTTGAACTCTAACGCATTTACGCGGCGCTTCGTGGACTCGATCTCGCTGAGGAGTCGTTTCATCGTTGTCTCGATCTCGGCACTCTCGATGATCGCTTCAACAAGCTCCTCAAAGGAGGTAGCTGTCTCATCAATGATCGAAGTCGTACCGAGGACCCCGTACCCACGGTCGACAAGGCTTTTTCTCACCTTCGAAGACTCGATTTTTGGAACGACGACACCCATGATATTTTTAGAAGTAAGGGTGATCTGGGGGACCTCCTTAACGGAGAATGCCGCAGATTTTACCCCGATTGCGCCTTCGACTGTGTTCGCAAGCGCCATGCTTTCGACCGCCCGCTGGTATTTCTTCAACAGTTCTCCACGGCTGTCTTTTGCATCCGCAAGGACCTTGAAAAATTCAAGGATCAGTCCGTCAC
>JBAXTR010000303.1:0-2753 GCA_037130095.1 Methanomicrobiales archaeon | reverse complement strand
TTCCCAGTGGCTGTGTTATTGGAGAGGATGTTGTAGTTTGAGCTCGTAACACGGAACCCCGCATCCCCCTTATTCCCTGTTGCGGTATTGCCTGTGAGGTTGTTCGAGTTGGAGTTGGTGGTGAGCCAGAACCCGCTTCCATCATTATTGGTGGCGTAGTTGCCTGTGAGGTTGTTCGAGTCGGAGTTGTAGAGCCTGAATCCTCCCAAGGTGTTGCCGTTTGCCGTATTGTCCGTCAGGTTGTTCGAATTGGAGTTGTCGTAAAGAATGAACCCGTGCTGGGAGTTCCCGGTGGCAATGTTCCCGGAGAGGGTGTTTAAGCTGGATCGGTAAATGCTGAACCCCCAATCAATACCGGATGCATTATTATTGGTGAGGTTGTTCGAGTCGGAGCTTTCGAGCTCGATCCCATTTTGGTTCCCTATAGCATTGTTCCTGGTCAGGTTGTTCCCATCTGAATCGCGCAGCATGATACCGTAGTTGGAGTTGGCAACCGAGACGTTTTCTATCGTTGAACCCGAGGTATTCAGGAAGAAGACACCTGCTCCGTTATTGCTTAGCTGGAGGTCCCGGATTGAGATATTCTGGCCATTCAAAATATAAATTGTTCCGGCATTTGAGGAATTATCAATGGTGATGTCTTTTGGATCCAGGAGGTGCATGATAGGACGCCCATCGACGGTATTTGATGTATCGATATCCTGTGAGGTCCAATATGCATATTCGTCGAAATTCCATCGGTTACCGGACATGTTGTTATTTCGGAGAGTTGTCCAGGGTGAAGCAAACAACCAAATTCCAAAATCGTCAAAACTCCCGCTTACATAGTTACCGGTGAGGTAGTTTAAGGCGGAATCACGAAGGTAGATACCGCGGCTATTATCTGCAACAGTATTACCGTGGATAACGTTTTGTTCGCCTAACGTGACGTTTATTCCCGAGCCTGTGTTACCACTTGCGATGTTATGACTGACCTCAACAAACCGTGAACCCGATACCCTGATACCATCTGCCGGGTTTGAGCCATCCCCGTTTCCGAACGCAATCACATTGGTAATATTTGACTCGGTCATCGTGTAATCTCCGTCGACCGATCCCGTGTTCACAACGTGGTCCATGAGCAGTCCGGTGGTCCGGAACTGAGTCACAACCACGTTAGCGATGCTGATGTCATGAAGTGGGCTAAGACTTGTCTGGTCGTAATTCGCTGCAGTCTGGTTCTTGACAACAATGCCATAATTGCCGGACATCCCTCCAGAAAGCGTCTTGCCCATGCCATCAAAGATTGTCTGGCTCTGGTTGATCAGGAGAGCAAAGCTGTTAGTAGTCGAGAACGACGGCCCGAAAAAGTCGAGGTACCAGCCATGCCCGGATATGTTTGCTACCCAGTAGCCGCCCGGCCCACTATTATAATAGTAGGGATTCCCGGCCGAGGTGTTCAGCGGTATCCAATATGGATTTCCTGAATGTCCGGTGTATCGGACGAGTGGCAGGTAATCATGGTTGCCGTCACCGAGGTCAAATGCTGTATCATTGATCCCGTCGTTGTCGGAATCGATCCCGATATCAGATGGGCCGGTCCCGTTCGGGTAACCCCAGTAGTTGCCGCCGAATGACGGGCCCCCGATAGCATTTCCGTCCGGGGCGTGAGAGAACGTGGTGTTCCAGACGTTTCCGGTGTTTGTTCCTTGGAAATCAAGGTTTGCGCTGTTGTTGAAGTAATTATTGTAAATTACATTGTTCTCCGAGTCTGATAATGAGAGGCCGATAGGGTTGTAGGTGATATTATTGCCTGTCAGGATGAGGTCATGAGAATTCTGAAGCACAATCCCAGAAGCGGTGTTATAATTGGCATTTACATCCGTAATATTCGAATGGACTTCGCCCGGCCCGGTGATCGTCCCGTTCACATTATTGAACAGGATGCCTCCCTGGGTAAACCCGGTAACGGTGACGTTTGAGACGCTGACCCCTGTGAGTTCTCCGAGGGATGTCAGAGCATAGTTATCAGCAGTCTGGTTTTTCACGAGAATCCCAAACCCGGCTGTACTACCCCCGCTCAATGTCTTGCCCATCCCGTTGAAGATCGTTTGGCTCTGGTTGATCAGGAGAGCAAAGCCGTTGGTGGTCGAGAATGACGTACCGGTGAAGTCGAGGTACCAGCCATGGCCGGAAAGGTTCGCAACCCAGTACCCGGACCCGGGTGTGTCGTCGTTGTAGAACTGGTTCTCTGCGGAAGTATTCAGAGGCAGCCAGTAGGGGAGGACGGCCGGGGCAATGTACCTGACAAGTGGCAGGTAGTCATAGTTACCTTCCCCAAGGTCTACCGCAGTTTCGTTAATTCCGTCATTGTTGGAATATGTCCTTGTATCAGATGGACCTGTTCCGTTCGGGTAACCCCAGTAGTTCCCACCATACCAGGGGCCCCCGACTACATTTCCCCCATCCAGGGCGGGAGAGAGCGTGGTGTTCCATGTGGTCCCTGTGCTTGCACTATCGAGGTTTACGTTGACTGAGTTGTTGAAGTAATTGTTATAGATCACATTATCGGTTGAGCCAGAAAGAGTGAGGCCATTCCCGATATTACCTGTTATTGTGTTACCGGTGAGTGTATTCGAGTTGGAATTGGAGAGGTAGAACCCGTCAGCGTAATTTCCGCCTGCGTTGTTCGCGGTGAGGGTATTTGAGTAGGAGTCCCAGAGACCGAACCCCTCCCTGTCATTTCCAGAGGCGTTGTTCGCGATGAGGATATT
>JBAXTR010000302.1:0-2793 GCA_037130095.1 Methanomicrobiales archaeon | reverse complement strand
CTAAGAGACTAACCCCTGAAGCTAGCGCCGTTGACCAAGCTTGGCTACCCTCGCTTTCTTTAAAATTTCTTACATTAATTGCGCGGAATACTACATAGCCTTATGCCGGGATCTATTATATGACCCTGAACCTAACGCCGTTGACCTGGCTTGGCTACCCTCGCGCTTTATACACTACAGCTTCCGAGAAAATAAAGGTAGTAGTTCTATTCATTTTTACCCGCCAATACCGTCTTTTTCAAAGGTAAATGCCCTTCCCTATCCCTTTCAGGAAGACTGGCCGCCCTGCTCATTCTGGTACTTTTTCATTTCCAATTCGCGTAACTCCTTTCGCCTGATCTTCCCGGATATGGTCTTAGGCAGTGTCTCTGTGAATTCTATCAGTCTTGGATATTTGTAAGGTGCCGTGACATGTTTGACATGGTTTTGTAATTCTTTCACAAGGGCATCAGATGGTTTATGTCCCGGGGCAAGGACAATAAATGCCTTGACAATCATTCCCCTGATATCATCAGGAACTCCGACAACTGCAGCTTCCTGGACCGCCGGGTGCTCGATAAGGGCACTCTCGACTTCAAACGGACCGATACGGTAACCCGATGCCTTTATGACATCATCATCCCTGCCAATGAACCAGAAATAGTTGTCCTCATCCATGTAAGCCTTGTCACCCGTGTAGTAGAAACCGTTGACGAACACCTTCTTATTTTCTTCATCGTTGTACAGGTAACCGTCAAACATGCCGACCGGTTTCGGGTCCATTTTAATTGCTATCCTTCCTTCCTGGTGCATGGCGACAGGTTTTCCGTCATCGTCATGGAGCTCAATATGCCAGCCCGGGGATGGTTTTCCCATGGAACCAAATTTCGGCTTCATAGATGGGAATGTTCCGATACAAAGGACCGTTTCAGTCTGACCGTAGCCTTCATAAATGGTAAGCCCGGTCGAATCTTTCCAGGCCTTGATAACTTCAGGGTTCAGGGGTTCTCCGGCACTGACACAGTGGCGCAGCTCGGAGAAGTCGAATTTATCGAGGTCGGCAAGGATCAGCATACGGTAGATAGTTGGCGGGCAGCAAAAGGTTGTGATACCGTACTTTTCTATTAACGGGAGGATCTCAGTAGCATTGAACCGGCTCCTGATATCATAGACAAAAATACAGGAACCCTCAAGCCATTGCCCGTAGAGTTTTCCCCATGCACTTTTAGCCCATCCGGTGTCAGACAGGGTAAAATGGACATCGGTTGAACGGACATCATGCCAGAACCGTGTCGTGACAATATGACCAAGGGGATAACTATGGTCATGTACAACCATCTTGGCTTCACCTGTAGTCCCGGAAGTGAAAAATATTACAAGTGGGTCTGTAGCCTTGGTCTTCTTCATACCCGGAAGCGCGATCAGTTTCGTTGAGACCGGTGCAGGATAGTTGAGTTCAACTGGATAACTGATCCAGCCATCACGTTTACCATCTATCACCATGCGACCACAAAGAGACGGGCATTCATCGAAAATCTCGTCTACTTTATCTGCATGCTCCATGCTGGTGATAATCATCTTGATATCTGCCGTATGAACGCGGTATTTCAAGTCTTTCGAGGTGAGCATCGTCGGTGCAGGGCAATAAACAACACCACGTTTAATGAGGGCCAGTGTAAAAATCCACCATTCCGGAACACGCGGGAGCATGATGAGCACGCGGTCCCCTTTTGAAATTCCATATTTAATGAACATGTTGGCGACCTGGTTCGATAATCGTGACATGTCCCAGAAGGTATATTTTTTCTCTTCGCCGTTCTGGTTCACCCAGATCATTGCAATCTTGTTCCGGTCTTTTTTTGCCCATTCATCAACTACATCAAATCCGAAATTAAAATATTCCGGGACTTTTATCCTGAAGTCTTTGTATGTTTTATCGTAGTCCACTATATTGTGCAAATTCATTATATCCGGTTTTTCCATTTTTCCCTGCTCTACAGATGGATGAACCCAGATATCCTGGTTACCCCCTTGTTTCAGATAAGTGGTGCAAGCTTCACTAATCCAATCAGAGCGAGATAATCCTATATTTTCTGATGAAGCATCTATTTTTTCCGTAAGCTGGTCATCCATCGTGACTGAGTAGCGCACCATACTAAATCGTTTCGTGGTGCACTACAAGAGCCTTTCGATGTATTCCGTGGATTATAGTGGTGGTAAGACTGCATGATGGGTGAACCTGATGATATTAATTTTATCCGTATATCCCATACCTTGCTGCGGGGAGAGGAAAGGCGATCTGAGATTACGGTGAACCAAGGATCATTCGGTTAACAGAATAACAAGTTGGCGGTGCGAATCATACACCGCTGCTTGCAGCGGTATGCACCGACACAATTTGACTAATAACAGTTTTCAAAAAGCATCGTTAGGAAAACTATGGAAAATCGCTGACACCATTTGGAAAAAGGGAAACAATAACCTGTCTTCCACCCTGCGATTGCGATCACAGGATGATTCTCCGATTAATATGCGTATCTTGTCTCTATTTTTTAAGAATGGGGTGATAGAACGTGAATAGTCTCCTTGGCCTCTCAAAAAGAGTTATGGACTTTTTTCCAGGTCTGGTTCAGATCTGACATATACCGTTGACTGGTATTTACACCCCTGCAAATATTGCCGCACATCAGGATTTGTTTTTGTATTTTTTCATTATAACCTGTTTTTATGAGATTACTCCGTTAAGAAAGCGGGATCATTTCAGTAAATTAATATTAATACATTTTCAAGAAGAGATCATGTTCTCATCATCAC
>JBAXTR010000301.1:0-2807 GCA_037130095.1 Methanomicrobiales archaeon | reverse complement strand
ATTTCGAGAAGATAAGGAAGCCATAAATCCGCCAAATTTTGCTTTTAATTGTGTTCGGACTGAGGTTTTTCAGTTTCAGGTACCGGACATAGTTCTTCAGGTGGACCATATTTGCGGGATCCAGATTTTTTAATTTGTCGAGGTCGTCCGTAGGTTGCATCTCCTACATTGAATGGGCCCTCAATGGTATATAGTGCCATTGATTGGCATTAGACTTAAGATCCGGTCTCGAAGGAGTTCATGGGTTCGAATCCCATCCCTCGCATACTAATTTTAAAAAGGGTTGTTCATCCAGTAATATTCTGTAAAGTCCGGTATTGTTGCAATACCGTGATAATAAAAGGAACATTTATTGCTGGTATAACCAAAATTCAAACTATTGGGATTAACTCTTCGTATCTCCCATTTTTACAGGGTGATTGATTTGAACCACATTAAAATTGAGGTTATTGCGCTCTTATTATTTGGAATTGTCATTGGATTGACCAGTATTGTGTGCGCAAATCCGGGTGTGGATGCAACACCTGTAACCCATGCTTATAGTGATGTTCTCAAGGTAGACCAGGGCTACACCGTATTTAGCAAGACCTCAAAAATCTCAACTGCAGACCAGATCTTAAACGGTCAGAACATCCAGATGGACTCAACCCTCAAGTACGATGCAATAAGCAGCGTCGGAACTGCAACAAAGACTGAACAGATAACCATTGATGGGGCAGGAAATGAAATTGACACCGCTGCCGGATTCAGGTGTCTCTTTGCAGCCGTAAAGTCCACAACTGTACCAACGTATTGTAACTTTGCAACCGCAGGCAGCAAAATTTCGGGAGTCACACTGACCAATACCGAGACCTCCGCTTCGAATAGCTTCGTTAGTGCCCAGTCAGATTACCCGGTCACTTTAGGCTACTCCATTACAGCGCAGGGCCTTGACGGTCAGCCAATGCGGGGCACAGCAACCGCAAATATGCACGTATTTATCCAAGAAGCACGGAATGGAACAGGCAAAGCCGAGGACCTTGATTACAAAGACACAGGATCGGCTGGTGGATTGATCAATTCATTCTCGAAGACATACGGCTACCAATCAGGATTCAGATTGGTATAAACTGAACTATTTAGACAGGCACAGGCGGGGATTCGATTATAATCCCTATATTTTCGGAATGAAAAATTGGTTGTATTCTTAAAAGGATAGGTTCAGACGGCACCATCCCATAAAGTTCGATATTGTTGCGATACGGCCATTAAAAATGGTTTTTACGGTTTAACGGATATACTGGGTTTCGTTACAAAAATTATTAAAAATCCTATTACCGCTAATACAACACCAGGGGCTGCATTTGTAAGGGTACTTTCAGCTCCCCCAACCTTAAGGCTCCAGTCAATAGCTCCGGTCACTCCAAGAAGAAATAAAGCCACCCCAAAGACAACGCAAATAATACCTGCAATTAATCCATATTTTGAGTATTTCTTTTCGGTTTCAATTATATCATGTGCAGTACTGGGATCTAAATTCGGTGGAAATTCAACGGTTTTATCTGGCATATCAATAAAAATATTAGGTGATTGTGTAAGATCAACCCCTAACCTTTAGTTAGGAAAGGGTCTATGCAACCTATGGATTTTCGAGAGATAGGGTGGCTCGTTTCAAGTGATACCATTGCGCTAGAATATCTCTGGAAAAAGAAAGGAACAATAGAATGCCCCAATTGTGGATGTTCTGAATTTTATTATCTTGGAAGAGCAAGAGTCCGATGTCAATCCTGTAAACGTGATATCTGGCCGCTTAAAAACACAAGATTTTCAGCGATGAAGATATCTCCTTCCCAATGGCTTTCTATTATCAAATTATTCGAATTATCGGTTTCCACCCTCAAAGCAACCAAGGATGTGGGTTTGAGTTATAAAACAACGCTCAAAGCCTATGATATACTGCGAAGGACCCTGGTAGAAGAAGCCACTAAGGATGATGCGATGTTCAAAGGTGAACTTGAAGCTGACGAATCATATTTCGGAGGAAAAAGGAAGGGAAAGAGAGGGCGTGGTGCGGGACATAAAACGATCGTATAATGGGATCCTGGAGAGAGGGGGTAAAGTCATGGTGAGCATTATTCCCAATGCATCGGCTGAATCTCTTCTGACTGAAACGGTAAAGAAGGTCCGGAGAGGCTCGATTGTATACACGGATACATGGAGGGGATATGATTCTCTAATGTTTTGTGGTTACAAACACCTAAATATCGACCACAGGTACAAATTCAAGTATGGCAAAGTCTATATCAACGGTATTGAAGGATTCTGGTCATTTGCTAAGGAACGGTTGATTAAACATCATGGAATCTCAAAGGAGAAGTTTCTCTACTACATCAAAGAGATGGAGTGGCGATATAACAATCGAGGGAAAGATTTATTTGAGGTACTGGTAGATTTGATGTTGAAAAAATAGGTATTAGTGGTGGACTTTACCTAATCACCAATATTATTACCTTTTATTTAACTGTACCCATGTTATAAAATCTGTAAACCAGAAATAGCGGTGTGATCTGGCTTGCCTTGCTGAAAAAAAAGAAATGAACTTTTTATCCTAAGGTCATACCAACACTCCCGACCTCGCAGTATGCCCCCGCTACATTACCTGAATAGCAGTCACCCTTGTCTCCACTTCCATTGCGACATTCCGATCCTTTACCAATCCCGGTTTGTTCGTTCAGATCGATCAATTCGGGTTTCACATACACTTTCTTCATCGTGATAAATAATTTGAAAAATCAGTATTTATAGCAACACCATTTTAAAAAATGAAT
>JBAXTR010000300.1:0-2849 GCA_037130095.1 Methanomicrobiales archaeon | reverse complement strand
CAAACCTCCCTATTGAATATATAATGATCCTACTTATACGTAATCAGTAAAACCAGTTCACTCATCAATTGCTTAAAATGGATTATTTTTCCCGTTAATCCTGCCAGATTCTTTCGGATCCACCAGGTATTTTCAAATCGGCTGGTAATCAGGATCATCCTGATTAGGCATTAACAATTAGTTCAAGGAAGATATAGATTGGAAAGTGCCGGGATTAAAATTTGGAACCTGTTTTTGCGTGAAAATTTTTGAGCGGGTTAACCGCCACCTTCACAGCTCTGGTCGATATTTTTCAGTGATTCCTGAAATGCAGAGCCTGAAATGAATTCTCTTTCTTCTTCAATTGTTTTCTTGATATCTTCAGGTGTATGGCGTTTCTTTTCAATGCCTGCTTCCACAGGGACCAGTTTATCCGTCCGGTAAAGCAGATGTGTCGTATCGAGTTCCGCATATTCCTTTCCTTCCTGTCGTTCGAACCGGGTTACCGTTCCCGTTGTCCCCGTTCCCGTATACCGGACCCGCATTCCTGCCTCGATTACTTCTCCAGCCATGTGAAATCACCAGAATACAATGTAATATACACGCAATATCAAATTTTGCATACTAACAGGTGGAGAGATAGAATTTTTTTCCCAACACCTACCCGGGTATTCTTCGGAAAGGGAGGATACCAGGATTAGAAAATTCGCGCTATTAGATTTTTTCTTTTCCAGCCATAGTTTCCATGGGCCTTCAGGTAATCAGGGAGTTTTAAATTTTTTTCCTGGTCCGATGAAAACCCAGACATGAATGTAAAAAATTCAGGAAATTAACTTAGTCAGCTGGGAGACCACTCTTTTCGTGCTATCCCTTGCTTCTCCTGATTTATATTCAGGACATACGCCCGTCAATGCATTGAATATTGAAGAAACCGCAGGACCAAGGGATGGCCCGTAACCCCCTTCGAGGACAAGGGAGAGGGGAACTCCTGCAGAACGGGCCGTAATATATGCAAGAACCCCAAAATTGTCAGGAGATAATTTCATTCCTCCGATCGGATCATCAGACAGGGAATCAAACCCTGCAGATATGATTACCACATCAGGTGAAAATTGTTTGATTGACGGAAGAAAAACCTCGTTAAAAACGTAAAGGTAATCGGATAGCGTTGAGCCTTCCCGTATCGGTGCATTGAGTGTGAACCCCTTTCCTCCACCGGTACCGATTTCGTCGACCCAACCGGTCCTTGGGAAGCTGTTCACCTGGTGGATCGAACAGAACAATACCCGGTCACTTGGGTAAAATACGTTCTGGGTACCATTCCCATGATGGAGGTCCCAGTCAATAATAGCCACTTTTTTCCCCATTTTGAGAGCATAGGCCGCTGCGATTGCAACATTATTAAAAATGCAGAAACCCATTGCCTTGTCCGGTTCCGCGTGGTGGCCGGGGGGACGGACCAGCGCGAAAGAATGTTCCCCCTGCAGGGTACGTTTTACTGAACCGATCGCGGCTCCTGCAGCAACCGAGGCGACCTGAAATGTCTCTTCGGTCAGGTAGGTGTTCATATCGATGTACCGTTTCCCCCCAAGTCCACAGAGTTCGCGGATCATTCGGATATAATGGGGTTTATGGACACGTTCGAGGTCCGCTACAGTTGCCGGGTCCGGTTCTAATCTCTCTACCCAGTCGGGAACACCGGTTGTTGCCATCAGGAGACGGGCATTACACTCGCTGTGCAGGTCCATCTCGTGACAGGCGAACATTTCCCCGGTGATTACCGAACATTTCCTTTTCATCTTAATTAATCGGTGTCCCCTGCATAACCGCGTCCTCACTTACATCAAACTGCTTGTCCGTTCCAACGATGTGATATTTCCCGGTAGCCTTGACATCATAGGGGTTTCCGGTTGTTGAGTATGGCACAATAAATTCCCCATTCGTGCTGGCCTGCCTGTAAACAAATGTCCTTCCCGTGTTGGAAACAAGCGGGACTTCGATGATCCCCTCTCCCTTGATTATTGCCCCGGGCACAAATTCGAAGACCTTTACATATTTTATATCCAGTGCACTGCTGCCCAGCACATTGCGCGGGGACTCGTGGATCAGCCGGTAATGCTGAAGTGCAGGAACTGAGGATAAAGGCCGGAACATCGCATCGTTGAGAATTGCGGCATGCTGACCTGCCGGTGCATTGCTATTAAAGCGGTCAGCATTTGCTTTTGCAGTTGCAATATCCATATTTTCTGCCCTTGTTATCACCGGGTACGGTTGCCCGGAACTCCCGGGTTCTGTATATTCCACGTAATAGGCAGTGGACGGTTCTGTCATTGAACCATCGAAATTATGGAGTTTTGATACCATGGTCTGGTAATAGGGGGTCTCGTAGAGAGTAACTGCACTGTACTGGTTCGGGTTATCCGGATTTGGGACGAAGTACGGCCGCTGATATGGATATGCTCCGGTACTCTGATTATACCAGGTCGCCATCGCCCAGAACTTCCCCGTATCCATTTCGATATCTGTAACGATGTAGCGAGTCCCGTCATTTTTGAGGATTGTATTAGCTACGGGCTCTGACTGGGACATGAAATAGGACGCTGCCCCATTGGGCCCGGCGACCCCCGCCTGGAACGGATTTGCATTGGGGATCCGCTTTGCGATAAAGGTAATCATATGCCCGTAATCCCACCAGGACATCACCCCATAAGCTTGAGCAGGATAGGTAAATGTCGCCTTGTCATAGATCTTGTAGTAGTCAACACCTGTATCCGGGGTATGAGCTCCCAACCACTCAAGGGATTCCTTCCAGTCGGGGTTCATTCGTAATGCACCGGAGGAGGCAACAGCATACTCACCTCCTACTGATG